>JAYTYR010000084.1:0-12575 GCA_043742265.1 bacterium
TAGTCATTTCATTTTTTGTTATAAGTCTAGAAGCTCAGAATGCGATGTTAAAAACCCTAGAAGACTATATACAATATCAATTCGTTTTTATCGTCGAGAATGCTAATACTTTGATACCAACCGTGAGATCGAGACTGGTGCTCGCACCCCACCCCATAACCACTCTCCAAGTTTTGGAGAGTGGTGCCACTTCTAAATTTATACAAAGCTTCCTCAAAATGTCATCCTCAGATAGGCTTAAAAATAAAGATATACAAGCAATGATAGAAAAGAGAATAGATATAAATGATGATAAATCTGCCAAAGCCAAAGATGATACGTATGCTTTTATCGTCGCTATCACTAGTGAGCTTTTAAATATATACAGGCAAGGTGGCGGAGCCACCTTGCCTGGTATCATCAATGAGCTAAATAGTTTGGCTCATTATGTGTTGAAAAATGGCAGCTCACAAAAGCTAATTATAGAGTACATTTGTTATAGAGTTAGTATTTAAATTTTGTTTTGTAAAATCAAAGCTTTATGATATAATGCTAATTATGCCACTTTAGCTCAGTTGGTAGAGCAACGGTTTTGTAAACCGTCGGTCGTCAGTTCGAATCTGACAAGTGGCTCATGCGTATAGATTATAGCAAGTATATATATTCTTTAATAATTACTGTAGCCATTTTTGCTACAGCTATACTAGTTTCTAATTTCTTCAGTGAGAAAAGAGTGGATAATGTGAAGAGTATGCAGGACAATATAGCCATCAATATACTTTCTATAGAGACACAGTTTGATCTACTCAAAGAGGTGCCTTGTGCCAATTTGGACTCCAACATCCTCTCAGAAGAAATGTTAAAAATAGGTGATAGGCTGTCCTATATAGAAAGCTCACGCGGAGGTGATGATGCTGAAGTTATATATCTAAAGAAATATTATTCTCTTATGGAGATCAAGGACTATCTGTTGACCAAGAGGCTAGCCGAGAAATGTACCAACAAGAAAATTGCTTATGTAATATATATATATAGTAATAATAAAGATTGTGATGATTGCCGTAAACAATCACTCGTACTCACCGCGCTCCGTTCTAAATATCCAGATCTGCGAGTGTATACCTTTGACTATGATCTCGGTCTGTCTGCTATAGAGACTTTAAAAAAGGTTTATAAAGTGCCAGCAACTTTCCCAGTTATCATCATTGAGGATAAAGTCATGTCGGGATATATGGACAAGGATGCACTCGAGGCCAAGTTGCCAGCTTCTATCAAGTCGACAAGTACTCCCAATGCAGCTACTTCTTCTTTAAAAACTAAAAAGAGCTAGTATGCACAACCATCTGTTTACCGTTTTTGATAACATAATGAATATGTTAATATATCCGTTTTTATTTTTGTCTGTGTACTTTCAAGTATTTATGTTATCCAACTATTTCGGAGGTAAAAAGGCTATGTATATAGAGGATAAGCTTTCTAAAAACTATGATAAAAGCTATACACCCACGGTATCATTTCTTATACCATGTTGGAATGAAGAAAAGACATTGGCTAATACTTTAGACTCTGTGCTAGCATTAAAATATCCAAAAGATAAAATAAAGATTTATATTATCAATGATGGCAGTAAAGATAATACTTTGGAGATAGCAAGTAGATATAAGGAGAGGCACTCAAATGAATCTTCACAGATTATTATTTTAAATAAAGAGAATGGTGGTAAACATACAGCACTCAATTTAGCTCTCACATATGTAGACACAGAGTTGGTAACTTGCTTGGATGCAGACTCTTTTGTCGATGATGAAGCAATGATAATAGCAGTACAATACTTTAAAGATCAAAGTGTAAAAGGTCTCGCTTCTTGTATGCAAATCAAAGACACATCTAAATGGATACACAAGGTCCAACGCATAGAGTATTTACTTTCTATATTTTGGAAGAAAAGCTATAGCGCTATCGATGCTATACAAGTAGTACCAGGACCATTTTCTATATTTCGTAAAAGTGTGTTTGATGATTTAGGTAATTATAAACCAGCTCATAATGCTGAGGATTTGGAGATGACTATGCGTATGCACAAGCATAATTATAAAATTGTAAATGCTCATAGAGCTTATGTGTATACACTCGGCCCTGATACTCTCAGAGGACTGATACGGCAGAGAGTGAGATGGATGAGAGGGTTCCTCGATAATGCTTGGGACTATAGAGAGATGTTCTTCAAAGAGAAATACGGACATTTCGGACTCTTTACTTTACCTGTAGCCACCGCTTTTATATTTTATGTGGTATTTGCTATCTCTTATGCTATTTATAAAATGGTCATACATGCTTTTAACAAATATCAAGAATTATCTATAGTCGGCTTTAAAATGCCTTTTGATAATTGGCATAAAATAGAGTACTTCTATGTCAATACTGATACTCTTCTTTTCCTAGAAGTTTTTTCTCTTACTGTGCTAGCTTTCGTGATATTCACATCTAAACAGATAGCCAAAGATGAAAGACCATTGATCAAACATTTACTTTTATATTTCTTTGTCTATCCGCTTATCGCCCCTATATTTGTGTTCAAAGCAGTACTCGGATTTTTGTTTAAAAGTAAAAATGAATGGAAGCTCCAAGATAACAAGGTATTTAAAGGCTTTGCTAAATAAAGATTTATAAAGTCATGAAGTCTTGTATAGTCGTTCGGAAGGAGGAATTAAGTGACAAAATAAACAGTGCATAATTTTGCTTGCTTATTTTTAGCATGTATGATATAATCCTTATGCTAAAACGATTGCGTAATGGACAGTAAATAGGTTTTGCTTATAGGTTAGGTTATTTTTATAAAATTATTCAACAACAGTATTTTATGTCCAATAAAAGTATAGTTAATCAAAGTATTGCTTTACGACCCAAGAAAACTTTCAGTAAGTGGAGAGAGCCACTTACAACTTTACCAAACCTAGTTAAAAATCAAATCGATTCATATCAAGTGCTAATAGAGCGTGATATGCCAGAGATATTCAAAGAATTTAATCCTATCAGTGACTATACAGAAAATAAATTTGCTCTCGAGTTCTTATCTTTTGAAATTGGTGTGCCAAAACATACAGAAGTGTATACTAAAGAAAATAAGCTCACTTATGAAGCCCCAATGAGAGCGCGTGTGAGACTAACAAACAAAACTTTAGGCACAGTCAAAGAGCAAGAAATATTCATGGCTGACTTTCCACTAATGACTATACATGGTACTTTCATTGTGAATGGTGTAGAGCGTGTCGTCGTACCACAGCTAGCTCGATCTTTTGGTGTATTTTTTGATACAGAAGAGGTGAAGGGGTCTCGCTATTTCGGTGCCAAAATAATTCCTAATCGTGGTGTTTGGATAGAAATATTGTCAGAGCCAGAGGATACTATCATGGTGCGTGTAGACAAAAAGAGGAAATTCAGTGTGATACCACTATTACGTGCTCTAGGATATACTAGTGATGAGGCGATAGTCAAGGCTTTTAAAACTGAAAAAGGTAAAACAGTAATAAAAAATCTAATAGAAAGAGAGTCAATCAAAACAGTACAAGAGTCATACATAGAAGTATACAAGAAGCTCCGTGATGGAGACCTAGCCACTGCTGAAAATGCAAAAGAATTCTTTGAATCTATGTTTTCACCAGAGAGGTATGATTTGTCTCCAGTAGGACGATTCAGACTTAACAAGAGATTCGGTATGTCTTTAGAAGGCAAAGAGGCAAACAGGAGGACTTTATCCAAAGACGATATTATGAACATAGTTGAGCATGTAGTCACTTTGAATGCAGACAAGGACTCAGTAGAAGATGATATAGATCATCTAGGTTCTAGACGTGTCAGATATGTAGGTGAAATGATGGCTGCATCAGTACGTAAAGGTATGTTACAGATGAAGAGAAATATACAAGACAAAATGTCCGTGATCGATGCCAATACTACGCTACCAGTGACTATAGTCAATCAGAGACCGTTACAAGCTCGTATAAAAGAATTCTTTACTACTAATCAGCTGTCTCAGTTTATGATACAAGAGAATCTGCTAGCTGAGGTGGAGCATTTGCGTACACTTTCTGCTCTCGGGCCCGGTGGACTCACTCGTGAGCGTGCTGGATTTGAAGTGCGTGACGTACATACCAGCCATTATGGTCGTGTGTGTCCTATACATACTCCAGAAGGTCCAAATATCGGACTGATATTACGTCTATCTATGTATGCACGTATCAACGATTTCGGTATTATCGAGACTCCTTATGTCAAAGTAAAGAAAGGTAAAATCACTAGCGAAATAGTGTATATGAATGCACTCGAAGAAGAGAAATATATAATCGCTCATGCTGGTGCAAAAAGAGACAAGAATAATAATTTGATAGATGAAATGGTAGAGGCTAGGAAGTATTCTCAGCCGGCACAAGTATCAAAGGACTTGGTAGACTTTATCGACGTAGCGACAAATCAAGCCTACTCCATAGCCACATCGATGATACCATTTCTCGAAAATGATGATGCTAATCGTGCTCTTATGGGATCTAATATGCAAAGGCAAGCAGTGCCACTCATGATACCAGAGGCACCTCTAGTATCTACTGGTACAGAAGCCACAGCAGCTCGCGATCTGGGTCGTATGGTATATGCAGAGACCGAAGGTGAAGTGTCTTATGTAGATGCAAGTAAGATTACTATCAAAACTGGTAAAAAAGAGAAGGATTATAATCTAATCACTTTTGCAAGGACCAATGTTTTTAACGTGTTTCATCAGCGTCCAGTAGTGACCAAGGGACAAATAGTGAATGCAGGAGATCTACTCGCTGATTGTTCGACTTCTGATAATGGACAAATAGCATTGGGCCATAATATGACAGTAGCATTTATGCCTTGGAATGGTAACAATTATGAAGACGCTATTATAATTTCAGAAAAGTTGATAGGGGATAATAAATTTTCATCCATACATGTAGAAGAGCTAATCTGTAGTGTACGTGACACCAAGCTTGGACCCGAGATCACCACTCATGATATACCAAATGTAAATGAGACCAAACTCAAAAATCTAGATGAGTATGGTACCATACGCATAGGTGCAGAAGTCAGACCTGGCGACATACTAGTGGGCAAGATCACTCCAAAGGGAGAGACGGAGCTCACTCCAGAGGAGAGGCTATTACGATCTATATTTGGTGAGAAAGTGCGCGATGTGAAGGACTCATCACTAAGACTAGACGGCGGTAAACGGGGACGCATAGTTGGAGTTAAAATCTTCTCGAGGGATAAAGGTGACTCACTCGAAAGTGGTGTGATACAGAGAATACATATAGAGATAGCTCAAATAAGGAATATACAAGTCGGAGACAAATTAGCGGGACGTCATGGCAACAAGGGAGTAATATCTACAGTACTACCAGTAGAAGAGATGCCATATATGGCAGACGGTACAGCGGTAGATATCATTTTGACACCGCTAGGTATACCATCTCGTATGAATCTAGGTCAAATTCTCGAAATGCATTTAGGGTATGCTGCTGACAAGCTAGGATATCAGGCTGTGGTGCCACCATTTCAGGGTGCTACTACTGACGAGATCAAAGAGGAGCTGGTCAAAGCAGGTATGGATGCTAGTGGCACTATGGATCTTTATGATGGTAGGACTGGAGAGAAATTTGACAAGCCTGTCGCTGTTGGTGTCATGTATATATTGAAGCTACATCATATGGTAGAAGATAAGATACATCAGAGATCTATCGGACCCTACTCGCTGATCACTCAACAGCCGTTAGGGGGTAAATCTCAAAATGGTGGACAGAGATTCGGAGAGATGGAAGTGTGGGCGTTAGAGGGATATGGTGCGTCAAACATATTACGTGAGATGCTCACTATCAAGTCAGACGATATAGAGGGCCGTACCGAAGCTTATGATAGTATTATCAAAGGAGAAACTATCAAAGAGCCAAAGACTCCAGCATCATTCAATGTACTACTTAACACATTGCGAGGGTTGGCACTTGATGTCACACCTATCAATAGACATATAGACGAAGAAATTACTATCGGGGAGCATGTAATAAATGACAATAATTAATATGAAAACAATAGATACAAGAAAATTTGATGCATTAGGCCTGAGACTGGCTAGTCCAGAGTCTATATTATCATGGAGCTATGGTGAGGTGACCAAGCCAGAAACTATTAATTATCGTACTGGTAGAAGTGAGAGATTTGGGCTTTTTGATGAGCGTATTTTTGGTCCTGAGAAAGATTATGAATGCTATTGTGGTAAATATAGACGCATACGTCACAAGGGTATAATCTGTGAGAAATGTGGTGTAGAAGTTATAAAAAGCATAGTACGTCGTGAGCGTATGGGTCATATCGGACTTGCTGTGCCTGTAGCGCATATATGGTTCTTGCGTAATGTGCCATCACGCATGTCTCGTGTGCTCAATTCTACATTAACTGATGTAGAAAAGGTAATTTATTTTGCTGGTTATATAATCAGTAAAGTCAATCAAACAGAGAAAGAAGAAATACTTAAAAATCTAGATGCTGAGTTCAAATCTAAAATCAAAAATACTACAGACGAAAAGACGGCTGACAAGCTACGCGAGCTGCTACTCGCTGCCAAACATGAGATAGAAGAGATCAAACCTTGGAAAATATTAGATGAGATGGTGTATCACAGATATGTATTACGCTATGGATCATGTTTTGAAGCTGGCATAGGAGCAGAGGCTATATATAATGTGTTCAAGGCTATAAATCTTAAAACTTTAGAGACTGAGATCAACGATATCATAGCCAAGTCTAACAATTCTGATCGTGAGAAACAAGAGTCCAGACTGTCACTCATACGTGCTATGATGAATGCTGATATACGTCCTGAATGGATGTTTATTACAGTGCTACCTGTGATACCACCTGGTATACGTCCGATGGTCGCACTAGAGGGTGGACGTCACGCTACTTCGGATGTAAACGATCTGTATAGACGTGTAATCAACAGAAATAATCGCTTGCTCAAACTCAAAGAGATAGGAGCCCCAGATGTGATACTTCGCAATGAGAAGCGTATATTACAAGAGGCGGTGGACGCTTTGATAGATAATAGTGCAAGACACGGCGATGCTGCTGTCGCATTGACTGGTCAAAAGAGAGTGTTAAAATCACTATCTGACAGTCTCAAAGGTAAACAAGGTCTACTTCGTGGCAATTTACTAGGTAAACGTGTGGACTATTCAGCTCGTTCTGTGATCGTGGTGGGCCCTGATTTGTCACTTGCTGAATGTGGTTTGCCTAAGAAAATGGCGCTCGAGCTGTTCCGTCCTTTCGTCACTTCTAAACTCTTAGAAAGAGAGCTAGCTTTTAATATAAGAGGGGCCAACAAGCTCATAGAGGATAGTATACCAGAAGTGTGGGCCATACTAGAGGAGGTAATACAAGGTAAATATGTATTACTTAATCGTGCTCCGACTTTGCATCGCTTGGGTATACAAGCCTTTATGCCGAGGCTTATCGAGGGTAATGCCATACAGCTTCATCCGCTGGTGTGTGAAGCTTTTAACGCGGACTTTGATGGAGATCAAATGGCTGTGCATCTACCGCTAGGTGAAGAGGCTCAAAGAGAAGCCAGAGAGCTCATGGCTGCAAATAAAAACTTGCTCAAACCAGGGTCAGGAGATTCTATAGTAAATCCTCGTATGGATATGGTACTCGGTGCGTACTGGATGACTACAGAGATGCTAGGAGAGAAAGGAGAAGGTAAATATTTCTCTTCACCCAATGAAGCGATTACAGCGTATGACTTTGGTCTTGTGAGTATGAGGGCAAAAATAATAGTGATGCCAACAGATAAGCCAAAGTATATTGGCTTTGGCGGTAACCATTTCGAAACTACCGTTGGCAGACTCAAGTTCAACATTGTTTTTCCTGCCGATTTCCCTTATATCAATGAACAGATCAACAAAAAGAAGATGTCTACATTATTAGACAATGTGATTACTCATTATGGGGTAGAAATAGCACCATCTGTGATCGATAAGCTCAAAGACTTTGGTTACAAATATGCGACATTGTCTGGCACAACTTGGAGTATATCTTCAGTATCAGAGCCAGAAGGCAAAGATGCCAAGATAGCAGAAGGATGGGAAAGGTCCAATAAATACACAGAGATGTTTAATGATGGACTTATCTCTGAAGAGGAAAGGCATAACAAAATCATTGTTGGATGGCAAGCTATACGTTCTGATATAGAGAAAATGATGCCAAATACAATAGAAAAGTATGGTTCAGTGGATGATCTTATCACGTCTGGTGCTCGTGGAGCGATGTCACAGCTGATACAGCTAGCCGGTATGAAGGGTATAATGCAGAACAATTCTGGTGGGCTATTGGACTTTCCTATTACGAGCTCTCATATCAAAGGTCTATCACCTATAGAGTATTATATAGCTACATACGGTGCTCGTAAAGGTAACTCCGACACAGCATTGAAAACCGCTCAAGCGGGGTATCTCACACGTCGTCTAGTAGATGTAGCGCAAGATGCTATCATCACCGAGGATGACTGTGGTACTGAGGATACACGTGTGATGACAAAGAGTAATGTGGTAGGCATAGAGGTGCCATTATCAAGAAACATAAGAGGACGTGTAATAGCCGAAAATTTAAAGATAGCCGATCACGATTATAAACAGGGCCACTTGATTTCTAGAGAGGATGCATTGGTAATAGATGCGGCAGGAGTGACAGAAGTGAAAGTATATACGCCAATGACTTGTATCGCCATACACGGTATATGTCGTAAATGTTATGGTTTAGATATGGGGCGTAATAAACATGTAGATATGGGTGAAGCGGTCGGTATAGTAGCAGCCCAAGCGATCGGTGAGCCAGGTACACAGCTGACTATGCGCACATTTCACTCTGGTGGAGTGGCGGGTACAGATATCACACAAGGTCTGCCTCGTGTGGACGAAATCTTTGAAAAGAGATTACCAAAATCAGTAGCAGTAGTATCTCATACCAATGGTGAAGTGATAGGTATCAAGAATGATAAAGGTGGACGTGTGATAGTGGTACTATCTAGTGACGAAGAAGTGGCTAAAGGTAACAAGAAAGGGAAACAGATAGAATATGACATAGCTCATAGACGCAGTCCTCTAGTCAAAGTCGGCGACAAAGTAAATAAAGGTCAATTACTAACTGATGGGTCTGCAGATATCGAAGAAGTATACAGATATGCAGGCCAGCTGGCCGCAGAGGATTATATAGTTAATGAAATCAACAAAGTTTATGAACTACAAGGTGCTAGCATCTCTCGTAAACACATAGAAGTGATTATCAAGCAAATGCTAGGTCGTGTAAAGATCAAGAAGGCGGGGGATACAAGGTTTACTCAAGGTGAAGTGGTAGAAGTCTCTTCTTTCCGTATTGAGAATATCAATATGAGTGAAGAAGCTAAAACTCTATCTGAAGCAGCTCCACTTTTATTAGGTATATCAGAGGTGGCCTTGTCTACTGACTCTTGGCTCTCTTCGGCATCTTTCCAAAACACCACTCGTGTACTTATCGCAGCAGCGACTAGGGGACAGATAGATGAGCTCACTGGTCTCAAAGAGAATGTGATCATAGGACGCAAGATCCCAGCAGGTACAGGTGTGAGGGGGATTTAGAAACACAAATTAAAAAGGTAGACTCTCTGTGGGTCTACCTTTTTAATTTGTGTTATAATACACTCATGACACCTATAGAAGAGATCAAAAGTAAAATAGGAATATTGGACGTAGTGAGTGCCTATGTGAGGCTGGAAAGGTCAGGATCTCAGCACAAGGGACGATGTCCTTTTCATAATGAGCGTACTCCCAGCTTTTATATATCTCCAGAGAGAGGCTCTTATCATTGTTTTGGCTGTCAGTCACATGGAGACATATTTGGATTTATAGAGAATATAGAACATATACCATTTGTTGAAGCGCTAAAAGTATTGGCTGATAGGGCGGATGTCTCACTATCTAATTATGATAAAAGTAAACATGATAAAAATAGTAGGCTGATAGAGATACTCACTCATGCCAAAGCGAAATATATAGAAAATCTAAACAGTAATGCTGAAGCAAAAAGTTATATGCTAGATCGTGGCGTCATTCCTTACTCACTATCACTATATGGCGTAGGCTATGCCAAAAGTGAGTGGCGAGATATGTTTACTTATCTCATGATAAAGGGCTTTACTCCTGAAGAGATAGTGGAGTCAGGACTAGTGATAGCGACAGAAGATGGTAAATACTATGATAGGTTTCGTGGGCGCATCATGTTCCCGATACACAATATCAGTGGGGCAGTAGTAGGATACACCGGCCGTGTATTACCAGTATACGACGATGGTAAAAGTGGTAAATATGTAAATACTCCAGAGACGGCTGTGTA
This sequence comes from bacterium, assembly GCA_043742265.1. Lineage (GTDB taxonomy): Bacteria > Patescibacteriota > Minisyncoccia > Phycocordibacterales > UBA5272 > JAMIGE01. The sequence continues at coordinate 10,414 of JAYTYR010000084.1, forward strand.
TCATAAAAGTACAATTTTATATAATTATGATAAAGCTAAAAAGTCTATGTCAGAGAGTAGAAAAGTAGTATTGGTCGAAGGTCAAATGGACGTGATCATGAGTGCACAAGCCGGTGTAGAAAATGTGTTGGCAGTATCTGGCACAGCATTTACCGATAGTCATGTAAAGATGATCAAGAGACTGGCAGATGAAGTTATATTATCATTTGACAATGATAAAGCTGGTGAGAGTGCTATGTATCGCGCTATACAGATGTCTCTATCTGAAGGATTGGAAGTATCTATAATCGATACGTCTCTCTTGGGAGGCGAGGCAAAAGACGCAGCTGATATAGTAAAAAATAATCCAGAGGATTGGAAAATTTTAATAGATAAAAAAGTATCACTCTTTGACTTTTTAGCAAATGTTGCAAATGGACCTGTATATAACGGCAATATGAATAGTGTATCTAATAATGTGAATACCAGGTTAAAGTTTATAAAAGAAAATATATTAGCTTCATTATTTTATATATCTTCTCCTCTGGCTAGGTCTCACCATTTGAAGGTGTTAGCGACTTCACTTGGATTTAGTGAGATTGCATTAAACGAAGAATTAAATAAATTAAATTTTAATAAAAATATAAATAATAATTTTTCTTCTCCTAAAAAAATAGAAAATACAAAAACAACAAATATATACGAAAATAAGGAAGTACAATATGTAGCTTTGGCTAGACATTTAAAATTAGAGGCAGATGTTAGCCTCTTAAAAGATATTTCTGATAATAAAGACGAAAGTCAAAGTTTGAATGATATCAATTCTATTTTTCCTGATGAGATAATAGAAGGTACGATAATGCGTATACAAAATATGAATCCTCCGGACTTGTTTATTATGTATAGTGATATTGAAAATAGTTTGAGGAGAAAGATTTTAAAATCTAAAATCGATAAACTAAACCAAGAGCTGAGCCTATTATCTAATGGTGATACATCAGGTGAAGCTAGAATATTAAAAGAGATAGACGGATTACGAAGAGGTGTAATATAATAGGAATACATGGAAAAGATACGCTAAAGATTTATAAAATTATAGAAAATCTGTACATAAACATGATTGGAGCTAGGCATAGTATGTGGTAAAATATATACATGACGCTCACCGACATAGACATAGCACGCATAAGTAAAAAGGCTAATGATATACGCCGCTCTATCATCGAGATGCTAGTAGAGGCCAAGAGCGGACACACGGCGGGGCCACTCGATATGGCGGATGTGTTTGCGACACTTTATTTCAAAGTACTCAGACATAATCCTGAAAACCCAGATTGGGCATACAGAGATAGAGTGATACTGTCCAATGGACATATATGTCCCGTGCTATATGCTACTCTTGCACATAGTGGATACTTTGATTTGAAGGATCTGATGACTCTCAGAAAGTTTGGTAGTCCTTTACAAGGACATCCGAGACGAGTAGACAAGCAGGAAAATGAGTATCTCCCTGGTATAGAGACCAGTAGTGGTCCGCTAGGCTGTGGGCTCTCGCAAGCCATAGGTATGGCGCTAGTAGATAGAGTGACCAATCCCATCAATTACACTATACGTAGTGACTTTGATAAAACTGGAGCCAAGCTGAATCTGCCAAAGCTTGATAGATACTTTTATGTACTTATGGGTGATGGTGAGATGGACGAGGGCAATGTGTGGGAGGCATTTATGCTACTCGGTAAAGAAAAGCTACATCGTATCATCACTATTGTCGATAGGAATAATATACAAATAGATGGCATGACTGAGGATGTGATGCCACTCGAGAGTCTGAGTGCAAAGCTGCAAGCTTTCAACTTAAACGTAATAGAAGTAGATGGCCATAATGTAGAGGACATTTTTAATGCTATAAATAAGGCTAAAAGCACACTTAAACTATCTACCGTCATTATCGCTCACACTATACCGAGTAAAGGTATAGAAGAGTGGGAGGGTGATTATCATTGGCATGGTAAACCGCCCACAGCCGAAGAGGGTCTAATGGCGCTAAATGAGCTTCGCACTTTGGGCGGATTAATAGAGACTCACTAAATTTCATAAAAACAAATTTAATTTTTAATAAAAAAATAATTTAATAAAAATATGCCAAGAAAAGACACAATGACAGAAAATAAAATCATGAAAGC
>JAYTYR010000085.1:0-2523 GCA_043742265.1 bacterium
AAAAGTAATGTAGCAGAGGCTATACGCTTTGTACTCGGTGAGCAATCGATGAAAAGTATGAGGAGCAAGTCCACGTCTGATCTTATATTCAAAGGCTCAAATGGACTATCAGCTCTCAATCGTGCCAGTGTGGATATCAAAATTGATAATAGTCAGAAGATAATCAGCGCCAATATCTCTCATGATCTAGCCGCATATCTAGATTATGATGAGATAAAGCTGTCTCGTGAGATGTATATAGATGGTGAAAGTAAATACAAAATCAATGATGCCACAGTGAGGCTGCGTGATGTGACAGAGCTACTCGCATTAGCTGGTATTGGCAACTCTGCCCACACACTCATCAGTCAAGGTGAGGCTGATAGAGTACTACTCGCTAGTCCGCGAGATAGGCGTGAGATATTAGAGGATGCTCTGGGTCTGCGTGTATATCATCTACGTATCAAAGATAGTGAGAAGAAATTGGAAAAGGTAGAGACACATGTGAGGGAAATAGAAATTATTAAAAGAGAAATACGTCCACAATTATTAGAGCTGGGTCGCTCTGTCAAAATAATAGAAAATAGAAAAGAAGAAATAAATAGTTTAGAAAATTATATAAAGTGCTATGTATATAGAGAGACAGAGCTAATAAATAAAAGGCGTATAGAGCTAGATCATACTATGGGTGAGGGGGTGGATGATAGGTACATAAATATAAATAATAAAGAAGATTTACAAAACAAATATAAGAGTATAGAGTCATTATTAAATAATGATGATAAAGAGCATGAGATCAAACTAACTTTAAATCAAAAACAGAATGAATATGATGATATCAATATTAACTTTAACAAAATAAAGTCCGAGCGTGATGTGCTGATGAGAGTACAGATGGATACACATGTGGGTACAGCTACGCGAGACCCACACGATGATGAAGTTATCAAGTCGCCAGCGCTATTAAGCTTTGAGAAAAGTGTAATAGAACAAAATAAAATAGATATAGATCATAAATTAGATAATGCAGTGTATAACGCCGTACATAATAATCAAGCTGGAGTGATATCTAATATTGGTGATGCCAAATCTATATTAGATAATTTATTAGGGATTAAAAGTATAAAGTTTAATAGAGAAAATGCACAGAAAGAAGAAAACAAAGAAAAAACTATAGACTATAGTGACGAAATATACGCACTGGATATATCATTGAGAGATTTTGAAAGTCAAAAGATAATTTCTTTAGAAGTATTAGCAAATGCTAAAGTAGAGCTAGAAACTCATCGTACAAATAAATATGAGATGATGAGAGAAAGTGCAGATCTAGAAAAGTGTATCAGAGAAATAGAATATACTCATAAATTAAATGAAGATGAAAGATCTAGATTAGAAAATAGAGAGCATTGTGTGAACTTGATGATATCTGAAAATGTGAACATAGTTGGACACACACTTTTACAAAATCCATCAGCTACTTTGATAGATAACAGCATACCCATGGATGAGCTTTTACGTAAAATAGAAAGATCAAAAATAAAAATAGAAAGTATGGGAGTAGTCGATACAGTAAATGTGATGAGACAGTATGAAGATTTGAACGAGCGTGATCAATTCCTAAATAAAGAGTTGGAAGATTTAAACAAAACAGAAAGTGAATTGAGAAGATTGATACAAGATTTACGTATGACTTTACGAGTGAACTTTGTCAAAGGTATAGATAAAATTTCATTTGTCTTTAACAATTATTTCCATGAAGTTTTTGGAGGTGGGAGAGCATCGTTAAGGCTTGTTGGCACGACTCCAAATGCAGTCCCCACCATGTTACTAGTAGGTGGGGAGGGATCTGAGTGTAGCGAAATGGTCGAAGAGCTACTAATCGATGTGTCGCTACCAGAAAAGAAAGTCAAAGACCTCCACATGCTCTCAGGTGGGGAGAGGTCACTGGTATCGATTGCTCTTATATTTGCAATGTCATCTATCGCCCCACCACCATTTATCGTACTGGATGAGACTGATGCAGCATTGGACGAGAGCAATGCGAAAAGGTATGGCAAGATGCTGGACAAGCTAGCCGAGAAATCCAAGCTTTTAGTCATAACTCACAACAGGGCGACTATGAATGAATGTGACATGCTATACGGAGTGACGATCGGATCCGATGGAGCCTCCAAGATATTGTCTATAAAATTTGAGAAGTAAAATTAAAATCTATGTTATAATGTGATGATGACTACAGAGAATAAACAAGAAAATAACGATAGCAAAAAGACCAATAAGAAAACCAACAGCTTCGCCATCATCGACCTACTCCGTTATACTTATAGATTCTCAGGGGGTAAAAGGTCGAGGATGTTTATATTTTTGTCCATGCAGATGATTGTTAATATTTTGGATCAAATAGATATATTGTTAGCTGGGTATATTTTTAATTATATACAAGTACATGGTGTCAATAGCGGAAGCATAAAGTATACACTTTTACTCATAAGTTTAATATTTGTAATGGACGTAGTCTCTTGGAGTTTTCATGGTCCAGCAAGG
>JAYTYR010000086.1:0-1261 GCA_043742265.1 bacterium
CCAAGGCTAGCGCATGAAGAATCGGCCTCAAGATAGGCTTTTCAGGTTAAGGGGGTCTGGCCAAAAACCCAAAATCATGAGGAAATATTCTCATGATTACAAACAAATTATCCATAGTAGGTTATTTCAAAGATCTTAAGGATCCACGAAAGCATCAATGGAAGTGTGAGCATAATTTCTATGAGATTATTGCGGTAACGATTACTGCTGTTATTTGCGGCATGAAGGGGTGGGAAGAAATCGAAGCTTTTGCGCAAGCAAAGAGAAAATGGCTCAAGAAGAAACTAAACATTAAGTTTAAGAAGGGTATACCTTCAGCGGATACGTTCAGAAGAATTATTAGCTCGATAAAACCTAATGAGTTGCAGAAAGCTTTTATTGACTGGATTCAAGCTGTTCAGAAATCGACTGATGGTGCAGTCATTTCAATTGACGGCAAAACTGTACGGCGATCCTATGATAAGGCAAAGGATACAAAAGCATTACATATGATTGGTGCTTGGGTCCATGCCAATGGTGTTTCGCTAGGTCAAATAGCTACTGAGGTTAAGAGTAATGAAATTACAGCCATTCCTAAGTTATTAGAGATGCTTGTTATTAAAAAATGCATCATTGTGATTGATGCTGAGGGATGCCAAAAGAAAATAGCGTTGTGCATTAAAGAGCAGGAGGGCGATTATGTTCTTGCTCTAAAGTGCAATCAGCGAAAGCTTTTTAACAAGGTAAAGTTATTCTTCGACAATGATTTCAAGGATCATAAAAATCCTGCAAATTATTATGAAACGAAGGCTGAAAAGGGGCATGGGCGTATTGAGAAGCGCTTTTGTTCTGTGGCACTTGTAAAAAATTTGGGATTAGCTCAGGAGGGTTTAGAGCAATGGGCTGGTTTGACTAGCATTATCATGGTGGAGTCTAGAGTGCAGCACCTATCTACTAAGCAAACAACTATGGAAAGAAGGTTCTATATTAGTAGTCTAGATGCCACTGCCAATAATTTTTTAAACTATATTCGTGGACACTGGGGAATAGAGACATCTTTACATTGGATTCTTGATGTTGTTATGAGAGAAGATGATTCACGCATTCGGGCTGACCATGGAGCCGTAAACTTTAGTGTCTTAAGAAGAGCCGCTCTTAATTATTTACGAGAAGAAAAATCTAACAATAAAAGCATTAAATCTAAACAACTTAGAGCTTCTCTTGATGATGAGTATTTAGAAAAAGTCCTACAGTTATGCTAATTCTTCATGCGCTAGCCTTG
>JAYTYR010000087.1:0-15058 GCA_043742265.1 bacterium
CATATCTATCCAAGCAGTAGAGATACGAAACAGAGTTGCGCTTTTTATAACACCATCTTGATATAATTTATTTGCGATTACAGGTAAAGTTTCGCCATCATTTACTGTCACTTTTATAGGGTAAGTGACATTACTATTTATTTTATTATCTACTATTTGACTTTTATTATAAATAAATAATATTATAAAAATAAAAAATAGAGACCATATTATTTTATAAAAAGCTTTACTAAACATAATTAATAGTATACCACATTATACAGGTAGATTTGATGGAGCGTCACCCTTTACGCTATCTATACGCTTGAGTCCTGGTGTAGCAGCTACCTCTCCAGGGAAATGATAAAGCGTGGCCAGCTCTTCAGCATTGACTACGAATACACTTTCATTATGAGCATGAGTAAAAGGATGCAGCACAGAGTCATATATCATGCGCCACATTTTCTTTTTGGCTAAAGTACTATTCCAAAATGATACATCCCAAAACGTATCTTTGGATTTATCGAATTCAGCATGCACAAAAAAGCATTCTCTTTCGACCAAAGCTTCAAATGCCTCTTCTGCTCTCCAAGGCTTTTTCTTCTTCAATGTATCCTGCCAATTATAATCATAATCTATCATTGGGGAGGGGGCAAAGTTATAGCCAAAGTTAGATCTACCGAATTGTTTCATCATTGATAATTGACTTTGTACATTGTCCCCACCATCGCTATATCCATCTAGTATAATACAAGCCGTACGTAAAGTAGTAGCAAATGTAGGCTTGCTTATTTTCCTATTGATTAGCTCTACCTCTTCTTTCTCTTCGGCATATAGATCTGTCTCTTTGATACGTGACGCTGACTCCTTGATATCTGTGCCATATGTTTTTTGTACTTTTTTAGTTTTCTTTTTACCATTTTCATCTATTTCTCCAGTCTCTTTGTCCTCCATTACTGGATTACCATAAGCGTCTACTATAGGATCTCCTTTTTCATGTATTACTTTTTCTGACTTTGTCCTAATTTGGTCCAAACGTAACTTGGCGACATCAGTAAGCTTCATCTGTTTATGATCTAGCTTGTGCTCATAGAGAGCGGGCCATTTCTCATCACCTTTAGTGCCACCAGAAAGTCCATGGGTTTTGCCTTTGAAATTACCTTCATCTGATATACAAATTTGATATATACCATATTGACCTTTGGATAGTGAGCCTAACCACTCTAGCACTGGAGTGAGCGGATCGTGTTTAAATATTTCTTTTGGGTCTTTGTCCATCTCATAATCAATATAAGTATTGATGGGTAGATAAGAAGCATTGATCTTTATATCATCCTGCTCTTTTTTCTTTTCTTCGTGACCGTGATCATCATGTGCACCTGATAATGATTTTTGTATCATATCATATATATCTATCACGAATTGAAATAGTATTATATAAGTAATAAATTTAAATATTTTTGAGAGCAGTGTGACGATAGCCGGAGCTTTATCCTGTTTGCCTATATTTACATCTTTACCTATTTTATAATTGATACCCCACATGGAGAACTTATCAGTATGGGTATGATGATCCATTTTAAATCTCTCCATATAATCAGCAGCCTCAGTAATCTCTACTGTGGGATACTGACTGTATATATTGTTGGATATTATAGATTTGAATTTACTTTGTGTACGTATATAAAAGTGTATATTGCCCTCGAGTGATACTATTTCTAAAGAGTGATATGCAGGCATATTACCTTTCCAAAATATAGCCCATCTATTAGCTATACCACCAGCCTGTAAGAAAGCTCCTGCTGCGATTTCAAAAGCCTTGGGACTTTTGTCCACCACACGAGGCAAACGTATCTCTAACAATACCCATTTGAGATTACTGGTAGACTCGGCCTGTATGGCCATGACCCAAAATCGCCAAGCCAATGCATACACATAGCCTAGAATAGTTACATAAAATAAGAATAAAAATACATCGACAACGAATTGTAGCATGTATACATTATATCACAACAAAGGGGGACGCCGCAGGCGTCCCCCTTTGTTGTGTGGATACCCTATCTCACCATCTCATATTTACCTCCTAGTACTTTTTTAAAAAATTTAGTATTTTGAAGATTAACAAGTATCGTATTAGGCTTTACATCGCGAAGCTCTATCACACGCTTTACTATCTCTTCTTTACTGAGTGGCTCTCCTACTGTTTCCAGCACTTTGTTTATCACATCTCTCACTACACCTCCAGCGCGTCCCCAATCAGCGAGACCGTACATGCCACGACCGACCAGCACGAAGCGCTCATCTTTGATCAGCTCATTATGGCAAGTGGCTACATGAGCCTTTTTATTAAAAGTAGTGTTGATAGTATGTGCTACATCACGGAAATGCATAGGCTCACCAGCTTTACGTAATATCAAATAAGCAAAGTCCTTGATACCTCTCACTTTGACTTGGCTAGAGCTACTATGTCCCCATTCATTGAGTTGATTTTTATCTATTGTTTTACTTAGTTTTAAATATCTCATGATTATCTCTCTGTCTCCTCTATATTCAGCAGCTAGATCAGTAGCATGAGCGAGGAAACGAGAAATTATCTCCTCTTCTGAGATCAATTCTTCTTTATCTATACTAGATATTACTTTACTGAGCACATCATGCACATGATTATGTATAACATCATCCACAGAGACACGGGCGTGGAAATTATCATCTTCTTTATGCTTCTTGAAGCGATTTGATAAAGTCATAAACATGTTTATATGATTATGCATTACTTTATCCTGAGATATATGTCCGAGTAGTACATCTTCTGGTACTATAGATCCTAGTTTTTTTACTATATCAGAAAGCTCATCAAAAACTGTAGCGTGTGCAGCATACTCTTCGCTTTTCCTGATGGTAGAGAGCGCAAAATTTTCTATTTGTCTCACACGCTCTCTAGTGATGCCATAACCCTTACCGATGGCTTCGAGAGTCATTTTAATTTCTTTTTCTAAACCATAACGATTAGTAATTACCTCACGTGTGCGAGGGTTGAGACTATTTAGCAATTTCTTTGACACGCTTTTGGGTTTAAAAGTTAATGTTACTGCTGACATATATTTGGTTATTACATATATCCTACTATACTTTTGATAAAAAGTCAACTATTTATAAATCAAGTCAGGCTAGGCAGAATCGAACCGCCGTCGCATCCACCCCATGGATGTATATTACCACTATAAAATAGCCTGTTAAACATGCCTAAATGTCATGTTTAACTATTCTAACACATTTACCATACAATCACCACAATTCAAACCTCTATGCTCTACACATTCATCACAAATTATATAATGCTTGTGACAAAGCTTATCATCACAATTTTCATATCTCTCTGATGACACAAAGCAAAATTTACATTTACCTATTATGGCTCTCTCTTCTAATCCATCTCCAAGTTTTGTAGGTGGTGACCAGTGCATGACTTTCCTATTATCAAAAGTGTATAAGGTGCCGAGGAAGTCTTCACTGGGGTACTTTTCCATATAGCCATGCATGCCAGAGTGTAGCTGTCGCACATTGGTATATCCTTGGTCTATCAGATACGCTGCCATCTTTTCACATCTTACTCCTCCGGTACATGCTGTCACTATCTCTGTGTCTTTGTGTATTTGATATTCTTTACCATTTACTAAAAATGTATTATTATCTCCTTTCATCTTTTCTACTGCTTTTATCAAATCTCTACTATTACCCAAACCCAGATCGACAGTGCGATCAAAATATCCACTAGCAAGCTCATAGTCATTACGCATATCGATAACGATAAAATTATCTTTATTTACATACATTTTCTTTAGCTCATGTGGCTGTATATATGGTGCCCTAGAGACTATATGCTTGGCATCTTTATTATTCTTGTCTGTATGTCCTGGCACTATGTATGCAGGTAATCCAGTAGAAACTATTTCTTTCTTTACTTTGATAGACAAACGAGGAAAAGCATCACGAGCGATGGTGCCTTCACTGACTTTTATATTTAGATCTTTGAATCGAGCATCCTTCTTTATATACTCGATGTATCTATCTACATTTTCATTTGTGCCTTCAAGTGTAGCATTTATACCTTCATTGGCAATGATAGTACGGCCTTTTAGATTCAGCACTTCACATACCGCTCGCTCACGATCCATGAGAGCTGTCGGGTCTTGTATACCTATATATTTATAAAAGAGAATAATTTTATTTCCTGTCATTCCTGTATATGTGAAATTGTTACCAAATGCATTCATTATTATATATTAACATATTGATAAGAGGTTGACAAAGAAACTATAAACTTCTAACAAAAGCCTTGTCACTCATAGTGCGACCCAGGAATGCTTTGGCACTTTTAACTTCATCTCTACTCGCTCCTGCGCCTAATATCTCTTTTCTATATCTCTTCCCTACTTCTAGATACTCCTTTCTGTTTTTAGCTTTTTCAAAAATAGAGTAAAAGTCCACAGCATATACTTTTGCCCATAGATAAGAATAGTACCCAGCATCATATCCGTCCATATGTCCCCATGACGCAGGGAATAGGCTTTTTGATGACATATCATTACCTATATACTTCTTTACCATCTTTTGATAAAGCTCTGCTGGCTTCAAATTTTCAGCAACTTTTTTATTAAAAGCTTTACTTTTTTCTGAGGTAGATTTTGTCCTTAAATGTAAACACAGATCGAGCTCACTCATTACTATTTGTCTCATCCATCCATAAGCAGATAGGAACTTTTTAGACTTGATAATATTTTCTATCATTTCTTTTGTTAGACTTTCTTTACTCTCAAAATGAGACCCTAGCTTGGACAGCTCCTCACTATTTAGCACCCACTCTTCCAGCATTTGCGATGGAGTCTCGACGAAGTCCCAGGCGACATTAAATCCATTATGAGAGGTGAGCTCTGTGTCAGATAGTATGAAGTGGGTAGCGTGGCCAAATTCATGGTATAAAGTCTCTACTTCTCCCAATGATAGTAAAGATGGTGTAACTACTACATCTTTATTATCTGGAGTTTTTACTTTTATTGGTCTAGGAAAGTTACATACTAATGCGATTTGCTTTTCTCCATGTGCTTTCAGGTTAAATGCTGCCGCGTGACCATACTTTCCTTCTCTAGGATATAAATCCAACATTAAATAGGAAGTTTTATAACCAGTATCACTTTCATTATATATTTTAAATATTTTTACTTCATTGTGCCATAATTTTATATCTGTGTTTTTGCAATTTACTTCTTCATATTTAAAATCAAATAGCTCACTAAAAAGATCCAACATATATGTTATCACTCTATCCGTCTCAAAATATGGACGCAGCTCCTCCGTATCTATTTTATAAATAGACTTCTCCATTTTGTCTACTACATAGCTATAATCATAATAAGTCGGGTCTTTAATATTTAGCTCATTTTTTGCAAAGCTTGCTATACTTTTAAAATCTGCTTTACACTTTTCTGCTATATTACTTTTGACTTTGTCTAGTAGCTTTACTACTCCATCTTTATTTTTGGCCATTCTGTCCTCTACTTTATAATCTACATAGTTGGTATAGCCAAGTATAGATGATGCTTGGCGACGTAGCTCTATCATCTCATTTAATATTTTCAAATTTTTCTTTCCACCTTTTTGAGCAAGCTTGTCTGATAGCTCTTTTCTCTTTTCCCTATTCTTTGCCTGCGACATGAATGGACCCGCTTCAGGATAGTCTAAACTTATTTTATAACGGGACGAAACTTTCTTCAAAGAAGAAATAAATCTCTCACTACATCCATCTAGCTCAGATAGATTACAAAGTATATAGTCTTCATAATTATTAATATTATTTCTAAATTTACTTGATAATGATGATAGCTTTTGCCATACTTTTTTCAAAGCTTTGAATTTGTCATCAGACAGAGCAAAGCCCATCCTCTTTTGGTCTCGACGCATGTCATCAAGTAACTTTAATTTTTCTGTACTAAGTTTTCCTAACTTGATTTCTTGCTTGTCAAAAGAACTATCGTTAATTATATTTTTCTCTCTCTTTTCTTTTTTAAAGTTCCCATTATAATATTCCTCTACGGCAGCGTATAGTCCGCGATCCATAGACAGGTCTATCATTGCTTTGCTTACTTTTTCTTCGACTTTCTGACAAGTTTCTCTTATCTTTTTATCTGTATGTACATTACCTAGTAAATGTATTTGTAACAGTGTATCTTCTAGAAAGATGTCACCAGATAGTGTGGCATTTTCTAGAGCCATGATGGTATTACTATATGTTCTATTTTTTAGTAATATACTTTTAACAATATTAAAATTGGCCTTCACTGTCGCGATAGCTAGATCTCCCATTTCTATTATTTCTTCTTTATTAAATTGACTCCAGGCGAAGTCTTTGTTAAAGTCTTTATTTTTTATATTTTTCATATTTCTTTAATCTTTTGGTATTGGGGCTATATTATAATGTCCACAAGAATATATATACTGCTCAATAAAAATTTTCTTAAAAGCTTCGATGGAGTTCTGTTCGTAGAAAACTAAGCTGGCCGCTCTATATCTCACCTCATCAACATCACGATATGATAGTGGAGCTAGTCCATAAGCTAATAATACAGCATTACCTACTAGTCTACTAGTTCTCTTGTTGCCATCTTCAAAGGGTTGTATATAACTGATACATATTATTGCCAGTATCGCTTTTTCAAATTTATTTTCTAATTTGTTAATCACATTGATTAAACTTTCTATAGCTTCTTTGATTTGGAATTCATTATCAAGCGGCACATAAGATGTACCAGTAACTCCTACTGGGGATTTTCTTAGATTTTTCTTCACACCTAAATCATCCATTAGCAGTGAATGTACTTCTTCTATTTTACGCAAAGATATATTGATCCATGATACACTGTCACTATATATATAGTCAAATGCTTTTTTATGATTAAGTATCATCCTTGTCTCACTCTCTGTATTTTTATTAGATTTTAATCCCTCTCTTAAAAGAAATTCAGTATCTAATAGAGTGTAAGTATTACCTTCTATCTTTGATGATTTCCATGACAGTTCTATTATAAATCTCTCTAACTCTTTTTTATGTAAAGCTATACCAGCATCGATGGCATTGGCTTTATATTTTTCTGTAGCTTCTTTTAGTTTTAATATTTCTTCTTTGGTAAAGATATCAAAATTTAAACTTTCAAATAATTCAAAGTTAAAAGTCTCTTGACCACCTCTCATACCTTCATCGATATTCATATATTCCGTCTCGTCTATTGGGTACATCATACAGCCTTTACTGCTCAGTTTGTATTTTAAAGATCTGCCAGCTCCCACTACATTCAAAAGACCAAGCTCTACTAACTTTGATAAAGCTCTCTTAATAGTAACTTCTGATAAACTTGTACCTATACTAATATTATTAGTATTATTTATTAACAGCTCATAAATCTCACTAAAGCCTAATAAATAAGACTTTTTAAAGACTTTTAAAATATTTTGTAAATTATTATTCATATCATTTATATGGATTAATTATATCATTTTGATACGATTAGCGCAAATGAGGATCCTCTACCTTTGTGTCAGTAGGTGGGATCGAACCACCGACCTTAGCTTTATGAGTGCTATGCTCTAACCAACTGAGCTATACTGACAATAAACATATTTTAACATAGAAATCATAAAATTAAAAGGTCGGTCACTTCGTGACCGACCTTTTAATTTTATGATTTCTATTTCTTCTTGACTGGAATAATAGCTGTCGTAGATGTACTCTTTAAACTTCCGGTATTAGCACCAGACTGAGTAGCAGCTGCCGCCTGATCAAATGTCACAGGACCGACATTGATAATCATATGCTTGCTCGTACTATAAAGTACTGCCTTGCCAGCCTTTGGATATACCATTAGCTTGTCACCCTTCTCAGCACCTTTAAAGAAAAGCTGTTGGCTAATGAGCATACTTGGATCCTGTACTATAAATATAGCTGGAGTCTCATCCGTAGGCAAGATTATCAAATCACTTACATCTTTGATCAGAGATAAAGTCTCTTTTTCTGCGGCTTTATTCTTGTCTGCATCTGACAATGCGCGATGTTTATACGCGTAAGCAGCCATAGAAGCTATGATTAATAATACTATTAAAGCTTTGACTTTGTTACTTATTTTCCTTTTCTTTCCTGTAACTTTTGTCTCTTCGTTTTTATTTTCTTTGTTAATCATATATTTCTGTTTATAATATACTATATATTATAGCAGTAGATGCAAAATATTCCAAATTATCTTTATCTGTGGATAAACATCCAAATTGAGCCAATGTCCGGGATCGAACCGGAGACCTCATCCTTACCATGGATGTGCTCTACCAACTGAGCTACATTGGCTTGTCATAATCAGAGAGAACCGCCAATTTACTTTATTCAAGTAAAGATATTATAACATATCATTTCACTTTACTCCAAATTGATGGGTCATTATTACCATCGACTTTGAATATCGCTACGCCACCTACTTTGTATAGCTTGGCAATATTGACTTTGTCAGCTATAGCCATAGCATCGGAGTACCAAATCAAATATTCATGATTATTTTCTTTATAAAAATATGACAGCTCTCCTGCTTTATTTCGTGAAGGTATTATATTTAATTCTTTGGCTTTTTGGTCAGCATAAAGCCAATTCATAGAGCCGATAAACTTATAACTTATTTTACTTTTTGTACTAACATCGTTTATATTTGTTGTATTGTCTACACTTCTAAATATTTCATATTTGTTACCGTATGTTGGTACTCCTATTACTATTTTGCTCCACTTTATATCCCACATTGCTAAAGTAATCACCTTTTCTACCCAGTCTATATCGGCGACCGGTTTATAAAAGTCTGTCTGACCATCTACAGATATACTCTTCTCTTTATTTAGTTTTAAATCTGTAGTCATCTGATCATAAGCCATAAACCGCACTTGATCACAATATTTATTCATAACTTTAAAATCATTACTATACTCCATAGTCTTGGCTATTTCTGGAGTCACAGTAGCGAATCTGCTATCTAGAGGTATGCGACTTTCTATAGTACAGATTAGTAATTTATTTTGTTTGTGTAAAGCTTTATTAGCTTCTTTGATAAAAGCCGAAAAGCTATCTCTAGTCTCTACATTCTTGCCTTCAAAGTCTATGTCTATGCCGTCTAGTTTATGTTTATTTATTTCTAATAATATATCATGTATAATCACAGATCGTAATTCTGGGTCAGAAAGTGTAGACTCCATGGACTTTTTATCTGTCCAAAGTATAGTAGGTACTATTAGCTTTTTATTATCTCTGGCTGCTTTTATAATATCAAAAAAAGGAGCTTGACCTAACTTTAATTTATCTTGTAATACTCCAGTTTCATTTACTTCATAAGCAAAAGGTGACACTATATCTATTTTTTTTATATTTTTCACTGCTTCATCCACCGCCTGCTGACCCTTCCAATATGGTATCCAAGCTGAGACACTATATGATGGTATTTTAGGCAAGGAAATCTTTACTGGTGATTTTTTGATAGCAGCAAAAGAAGTATTTAAAAAAATAATACATATTAAATTTATAAAAATTATTTTATAAAAATTATTTATTTTATTTATTTTCATCTTTTTTATAAAGTATACCCAACTCTTTTAATATCTTGGTATTAGGTGCAGATGGAGCATCCATGAGTAGATCTTTACCTTCACCAGTTTTAGGGAAGGCCATCACTTCTCTTATGTTTGGTTCATTTTGAAGTATCATCATAAGCCTGTCAAAGCCCCAAGCTATACCACCATGTGGAGGACAACCTGATCCGAGAGCGTGCAACATATGCCCAAAATTCTTTTCTATTCTTTCTTCGTTATAGCCCATAATTTCAAAAGTTTTCTTCAAATCTTCAGGCTTATGATTTCTAATAGACCCCCCACCAATTTCAAGTCCATTCAATGTGATATCGTATTGAGTAGTGATGATGTCTTTGATATTTTCTTTATTTTGAAAATTATTCATGCTAGCATCTGTCGGTCTAGAAAATGGATTATGAGTAAAAGTCCATTCACCTGTATCATCGACATTATCATTTTTATTTGTTTTTTCAAAAAAAGGAAAGTCTGTAACCCACAAAAAAGCCAGTAAATTAGGGTCATTTTTATCTTCTCTCACATCTGGCCTGTCATTGTTATACATTTCCATAGCTGTCGCATATGTCATGCGAGGGAAAGGTATTTGTTGTATCTTCTTCTCGGGATATAAGTCTTTAATCAAGTTGATAAGCAGAGATTCATTGATTCTCATGACTTCATCATCAGTATCACCGATTACAAAAGCCATCTCCATATCCAGCTGGGTGAATTCTGGCTGTCTATCACCTCTAGTATCCTCATCACGCATACATTTCGCAAATTGATAATACCTTTCAAATCCAGAAGCCATGAGTAGCTGTTTATATTGCTGTGGCGACTGTGGTAAAGCATAAAATTTGCCCAAAGCTAATCTAGCAGGCACCAGATACGAGCGTGAACCTTCTGGAGTCGGGTTGGTCAATAAAGGTGTCTCTATCTCTAAAAATCCTATTTGTTGTAAATAGTCGCGAATATAATACATTACTTTATTTCGCATTTTTATATTATTTTGTAATCGATCACGTCGCAGATCCAAATATTTATATTTCATCCTCACCTCTTCGTTGACCTCGTACCCATCAGTAGATATATCAAAGACTGGTGTAGACGCTTCATTATATACCGCTATATTCGTGACCTCTACCTCTATATCACCATTTATCGCCCCTTCTTTTATATTTTTAGCGGGCCTAACATTGACTTTACCCATTATAAACACCACCCATTCTGGGCGTAGCCTCTGGGCTACTTCTAGCGCTTCGATATACTGTGGTAATACCACACATTGTACTTTACCAGTACTATCGCGTATGTCGAGAAACACCATCTTGCCTTGATCACGCCTCACATCCACCCAGCCTTGTATGGCTATTTCATTACTATTACTAGCATTGATTTCATTGGTCTCTCTATTATCTTTTTTAAATTTTGATAAATCTTGTATAAAAGTTCTTTGCATATGTTTATTATAACATATATAACATTATTTAACATATTATTTTTTATAATTAAAAACCCCAGCATGCTGGGGACGGACGGACGGTTATCTCTTTAAATTATCTATTTAAATATTTTTCCTCTTCATTTTTAGCTAGGTAGAAGGTAAGGAATAGTACCACCCCTACTCCTAAAATCAACAACTCAGAGATTACCACTTTTTCATATCCAAAGATGTAAAAAAGTAGCAGCCCAAGGTTTAATCCAAATATCACCAAAGCCCCAGCAAGGTACTTGTTCATTTAACGACTCCTCTTTGTAATCCAGGAACCATAAAGCAACAGACTGACCAAGGTCTCGTCTACTCATTTGCTTCTATATTTTATATACTACCATTTTACACTTTATAGGTCAAGACCGACGTCCATTCTGACTCTTTCCATAGTGGCACGAGCGACTGATCTCGCTTTTTCTCCTCCTTTTCTTAAAATATCAAATACTTCATCTCTATGAGCTTGATAATAATCATATTTGTCTCTCATTGGTATTGCAAAGGCTATGATAGACTCATACAGGGCATCTTTAGCTTCTTTATAAGGATAAGTAGCACCTTCATATTTATCACTTTTTAAAAATTTATTTCGTAAGTCTATGTTCTCTTCTTTGCCCAAGAAAAGCTTATGTATATTATATATATTATTCTCATCTGGATTTTGACTTTCTGTTGATGATTTGCTATCTGTAACTATATTCATCACTGCTTTTTGGATCTCTGTATCAGTAGCAAAAAGTGGTATGACATTGTCATAACTTTTACTCATTTTACGACCGTCTATCCCTGGTACTGTAGCGACATCATCAAGTATATATCCATTAGGCATAGTGAATCTATCTGTCCATGCACGATTATAGAATCCAACTATGTCACGAGCATATTCTATGTGTTGCTTTTGATCTGATCCTACTGGTACTATATCAGCATGATACATTAGTATATCTGCTGCCATAAGCACTGGATAGTCAAAAAGTCCTACATTGACTTCACTATTTTTAGCTTCATGATCTTTGTATGCATGAGCTCTCATGAGATAAGGCATCGTGACTATATTGTTAAATATACAACATAGTTCAGTGTGCTCTGGTACATCGGATTGCAAGAATAGAGACACTTTATCTATATCTAATCCACAAGCTAAATAGGCACAAGCAATATCAAAAGTAGATTGCTTTAACTTGTCTACTTTATCACCCTTCATAGAAGTGAGGGCGTGATAGTTAGCTATGAATATATAGCTTATATAATCTTCACTATTGGCTAGGTCTATATTTTGCTTCATAGCTCCAAAGTAATTACCAATATGCAACACACCAGTAGGCTTGATACCAGACACTAATACTTTCTTTTTAATAACCACCATCATTGTTTATCTTAGGGATAATAATCTTGTTATTATTATCCCTAGTAATTTCTAAAGTAACCTTATAACACATTTCTCCTATTTTATGACTGGTGTGAGGATTCATATTATAATTATAAGTTTTGTTACTATAGGGATCATTTTTTTGAGCCATCTCACTGACGAACATTGGGCAAAGCTCATAAGTAGATGTGGCTGTTCCATTTTTTATAGCTACTCCATTTTTTATGACTTTATATTTATAAACTTTATTAGTATTTGGGTCCAGTGTATAACTATCTGCGATGGCTTCTGGGAAATAGATGACGTCTGGGTTAAATGATTGACTGAATGATGCTGTGATATATTTTATATCGTCCGGTAGCGAGCCTTTTTCTGTTTGATAGATAGATATCGCATACTCTATTTCGTGCAGATTTGACAAGCTATTTTCATCAAGCTTTTTATTTCTCGCCATTGCTGGTGAGTCTACTATACTTATGCAATATATACAAATTAGAAGTACAGCGACTAGAGCTAAAGTGCCGACTACTACCGGCGTGTTAGTCTTGATTTTATAGTCACGATTGAGTGTGTAATAGTAATATACCCCGATAACGATAGAGACTAATGTAACCGATAAAGCTTTGTAAACAAATCTATTTGACAATTCGCCCCCTAGATAATTATATATAATAGAGACTAATGATCCGGCAATAGATAATACTGTTATTAACATGGTAGCCCATATCATAGCATGTCTGATCTTACTTTCCGCATCCATTTTATTTTTCTCTATTTGTCTATTTATATACCAAGACACAAGGACATACAAGGGGAACATCACTATGAGCGACGCGACAGAAAAGCGAAAAGAATCATTAGCATAAGAGCTATAATAATTATAAGTACTGTCTAGTATATCTGGAATTTTTTTATCTATAGCACTAAATATAACTGATAAAAAATGCCACACATCATAGCCCAAAGTAATAAAAGCTGTTAAGTATAAAAATATATTTTTAATCATGATATATATATCATAGCATTAGTTAAATTACAGTGCAAGCTACCAGACTTTAGGCGGCTGTACTACCGCTAAAAGAGTAAGTGTTGATGGCTGTCTGTATGAGGGCTGTGATCTTGCCTTGGCCTCCAGTTCTCATCTGCCCAGAGACACTAGGTACTATCGTAGTGCCAGATGCTGCTATGCTGGCCACGCCAGTTGACGATTGGAATATAGCACAACCGAAACCAGCAGGCAAGCTAGCTGGCACAGTGATAATCACATCTGACGAAGATACGACACTGAGAGTTTTACCATCGTCAGATGCGCTGAGTGTGCGTGCAGTCGAGACAGCAACTGTACCAGTAGTAGATACACTACCAGATCCGATGACACTGGTACCATCACTTTTTATAATGGTCACTATCCAATTACCGTTACCTTCACTTACCGCTATCGCTCTATCACGAGCCGATGCATTGTAGCTGGCTCCACCCGTATTCAAAATCATACTAGTCGAGTCATAAGAGATAGTCGGTGTAGCATCAAAAACCAAAGTAAATACAGACCCAGCGGGGACAGAGCCAAAAGATGTGATAGGTCCTGTGGACCCAGTGATATGAATAGAGTTACCTGTAGCACTTGACAGATTGACTGTCGATGCTGACGCTATACTTATAGACTTGGCTAAATTAAGTGGTATACTTTCTAATGCTACTCTATTTTTTGATATTCTTATTGCCATGTATTATATATATTAAACTTCTTTTTCAAAAATAAGTACCGAGCTACCATTCTTGTCGTATACAGTAAACTCTTTTCCGTCTTCGACAACATTTATATCTTTGTTTTGAAAATTTTTAAGTAAAGAATGCTTTCCTATTCCACTACTAATACCACTCATTTTCTTAGATGCTACAGAGAAAAGTAAGGCGGCACTGCCTAATGCTGCAAATTTTAATAAATTCCTTCTGGTGGGATTCTCAATATTAATTTTTTTTATAATTCTAATATCATTCATATATAATCTATTTCATTCCTAAATCTTTCTTAATATCTTTTAACTCTTTCTCTGCGGCCAATTTACCTTTTTTGTATTCGGTACTCAACTTGCCTGCAGATTTTGCAAAGCCTAGCATTTTATCGGAGCCATAAAAAAGCACAAAAACAAAGATACCTATTAATATGATTTCATTGAGTCCTAGTCCAAACATAGATAATATTTATTAGCTTATAAAATTTGCTACTAACTCATTAAGTATATCACTAACACATTTGGTGTCAACAAAAAATACTCAACACCTGTGTATAAACTAATCGAGTTGACGAGTCTTACTATTTTTGGTAGCTCGTGCCGCTAAAAGTATACCAAAAGTATAAAGTAATATCATGGGTATAGTTAAAACTAACACAGACACGCCACTAACATCTGGTGTAATGATAGATGCTATTACCAAAAAAATAATAAACACTTCTCGCCAGCGGTATATCCAAAATCGTATACTAACAATTTTTAATGCCGTCAACATATACATAGCAATAGGTAACAAAAATAAAATTCCAGCCATAAAAAGTGAGGCCAATACCCAGCTTA
>JAYTYR010000088.1:0-1690 GCA_043742265.1 bacterium
CACATTGTGTCACGTAGGAGCAATGGTGTGCGTAATAAAGAATCTAAATTATAACAATAAAAATATGTCGAGATCACTTAAAAAAGGACCATATGTAGATGAAAGAGTACTAAAGAAAGTGCTAGGTAAGAAGCCGTTTGATGTAGGAGTCATCAAGACTTGGATCAGAGGTAGTGATATCTCACCTGAAATGGTAGGCTTTACTTTCGGTGTGTATAATGGATTAAAACATATCGAAGTATTTGTAACTGAAGATATGGTAGGTCACAAGCTGGGTGAGTTTTCTCCTACACGTAAATTTATACGTCATGGAGGTAAAATGCAAAAAGATATAGATCAGAAAAAGAAACAGTCCGAAATCGATACAGCCAAAGCAGCCAAAGCCACTACTGACACCAAAAAGAAATAAAATTAATAAAAAGAATTATGAAAGCAACACTTAAAAATTATAGACAGGCACCGAGAAAGGTAAGACTAATAGTAGATCTTATCAAGGGTAAGCGTGTAGACATAGCTCTAGCTCAGCTTGATCAGCTGATCAAGCGCGGCTCTTTGCCAATGAAGAAATTATTACTAAGCGCTGTTGCTAATTCTAAAAAATCTCCAGAGGGTCTAGTCATAGATGTGGCTACCGTAGACAAGGGGGTAGTCATGAAGAGATCCATGCCTCGCGCTTTTGGACGTGCTTTCCCCATACACAAGCATACCAGCCACATTACTATTAACCTTAAAGAAAACAACTAACATGACACACGTAGTACATCCATATGCACATAGATTAGGCATACTCCGCGACTGGAAAAGTCGATGGTTCTCTACCAAGGACTATGCCAGTAACTTGAGAGCTGACGTGCTCATTAGGAATTTCCTTGAGAAAAAACTCCGTGCCAACTACGTAGGTAGTATCGAAATGGAGAGAAACGAGAAGACCTTTAAAGTTATTATCAGTACCAGCAGGCCAGGAGTGCTTATCGGTCGCGCAGGAGATGGGGTAGAGCTTTTAAAAAAGTCCATAATAAAAGAAATGAAGAGACTTAAAATCGAAGTACCTGTGGACTTTAAATTGGACATTATCGAGATAGCAGAGCCAGAAGCTGATGCTAATATAGTAGCACAGATGGTAATGGAAGGTATAGAGAAACGCTTACCATTTAGACGTGTGCTCAAAACTACAGCAGAGAAAGTAATGGCAAATAAAAATGTGTTAGGTGCGCGTATCGCAGTATCAGGGCGCCTCGGTGGAGCCGAGATGGCGAGACGTGAAGAGATCAAAAGAGGGTCTATACCATTACAGACATTACGCGCGGATGTAGACTTTGCTCGTGTTAGGGCCAACATGACCTACGGCGTACTCGGTATCAAGGTCTGGATATACCGTGGTATGAAATTTGATAATAAAGCTAATTAATAAAAAATATATGTTATTCCCGAAAAAAGTTAAACACAGAAAGTGGCACACCGATAGGAAAGGTGATGCAAATATGGTCAGACCAGAGACACGCGGTATTACGGTTGCCTTTGGATCATTCGCACTCAAAGCTGAGACTCAAGCTAGAGTGTTATCTAATCAGATCGAAGCAGCTCGTCGTGCTATGACTAGGAATGCAGGTAAGACTGCTCAGATCTGGATACGCATATTCCCAGATCGTCCGTTTACTCAAAAGGCCGCTGAGACTCCGATGGGTAAGGG
>JAYTYR010000089.1:0-4447 GCA_043742265.1 bacterium
TCCAACACTTTGTTCTCCCGAAAAGCTACTCTGGCGCTTGCGCACTACCATCGCTCTACTTAGGCTTAACTTCTCTGTTCGGAATGGGAAGAGGTGTGACCCCAAGAGTCAATCAGGAGAACAAAAAGTTCGAAACTTTTTTACTAAATCTTTGCCTTGTGTAGCTTAATAATTGGAGCGATATACGATACTTTCGTATATGCTAAATTTGACTTTCACGTCAATGTTATGAATTAATTTCCTAATAGGAATTCGGGTAATTAGTAATCCTCAGCTGAACACATTACTGTGCTTACACTTAGATCCTATCAACGTAATCATCTCTTACGACCCTCAAACGAATCCTTATCTTGGAGTTGGCTTCCTTCTTAGATGCTTTCAGAAGTTATCCAGACCCGACATAGCTACTGGGCGGTCCAGCTGGCGCTAGAGCCCATACACCAGAGGTCAGTTCACCCCGGTCCTCTCGTACTAGGGGCAAGTCTCCTCAAGATTCGAACGCCTGCAGAAGATAGGAAACCAACCTGTCTCACGCATTACTGTTTTACATCACTCCTTGGTTTCCAACCTGAGTGAACCTCTATTACTAGAGGGATCGGACTATAGCATAAACTTGTTTTTAGTAAGTTTGCTGACGTGTAGTCTCTACGGGTGTATTTAATTATAAGTTTCAAAACTTATAATTATCTACTTCCCTCGGGATTGTCTTTCATATAAATTTATTATTATATGTTTAAGATTTTTCCGATATTAGTCAGCTTGTTAATGTATATCACTATACATAACCGCCGTGATCAATGTCTTTTTGATAAGTTTAGTCTTATCGCCTCGGGTTCAAACTAAGAGAATTCTATTAGATAAAACACATCAAGTTGCATCTTTTACTTTAAAATACATGAGAATATATTTTAATTTTATAGTAAAAATAGCAACTAATTCTATCTAATACAATCCTCTACGGTTTGAACCCAGCTCACGTATCTTTTTAATTGGCGAACAGCCAAACCCTTGGTAGCTTCTCCACCACCAGGATAAGATGAGCCGACATCGCTGTCTATTACTATCTTTATGTTATATTTAGGAATTTTATTTTTTAATTATTAAAAAATAAGTAAACTTAAATACAGCCATATTATATAGTTCTCATATTACTATGAGGATCGGACTATCTCTTCATCTTATTTAAATTTCTAAATTAAATTTTAGAAAAATATTTAAGAGATTGGCATATAGCATTGCGTATTTGCAACACTCTGATACAAGAAAATATTCTGTGTATCAAGTCTCTACGGGTTCTAAATAAATTAACAATACATTTTGCTTAAATTAAATTATATCATTTTGTATCTCATACTTTTTGTTACATGTTTATCTATCATTTGCATGAAAGTAGGCACGCTTTCTTTTAGTATTCTGACACGATAATAGATTTTATCTTTATTTAATCTTGCTTTTATATTTATTTGTCTTAACAAATGCAACAAGAATTTTTGTTCATTCAAAGAAAATTGTTGCGTGTTAAGGTATATATTTGTGTTAGCTATATTCAATTTATTTTGAGTCTTGCTACCATCATCCATATACCAAACTGCAAGTGTTATAGGATCTAGTTTGAGATCTTTGGGTATTACTTTTTTGCCTTCTTTATAAAATTGCTTATATAGCAAGGTTATTTCAGGATTTTGCTTTGTATAAAAGCGATAAGCTTGTTTAGTTTTACTTTCATCTGTATATCTAGTTTTAGGTTCTGATTCACAAATATTTTTAAGTATTTTATATTTGTGATCTACATAATCTTTGGCTTTGATGGAGTGATTTATTTCGAGAAATGCATCTGCTCTATTAGGCAATTGCCTTATGTATCCGTCCCCCAATATTGATCCTACGATCAATGATTTTTGCTCACTTGTTAATTTATTTAGTCTTCCCACGGTATTGTCCATATCTTTATTTATGCTATATATTATAGCATACTTTTAAGATATTAGGAGTTCACCGTATTAGCCAATTATTTTCTTTTGATTATTTATTGACGATTTCAAAAGTTGACTACCGAAATTGCTTTCGTCGCACCCCGATGTATAACTATGTTATAAGTTAAGGTGCCGAACACCGCCGTCGATATGAACTCTTGGGCGGTACTAGCCTGTTATCCCCAGAGTAGCTTCTATCCGTTAATCTTCGCCCGCGTCTAAAGCGTAGCGTCGGTTCACTAGGACCCACTTTCGTGTCTGCTCGGGATGTCCCCCTTACAGTGTGGCAGGCTTATGCCCTTACGCTATCGATATGGTTTCCATTCACATCTAGCCTACCTTAATGTACCCCTCCGTTACTTTTTAGGAGGGAACCGCCCCAGTTAAACTCCCCACCAGACACTGTCTGCGCCCGGTTTTTCCGAGCACGTTAGTGCAAGCCCATTTGTAGATGGCTATTTCATTGTCGAGTAGAGCAAAGCCGAAACCTTGCACATCAAACCTCTCGCCACTATACTACGCAACAAACGAACTTACACAATGTCAAGCTAGAGTAAAGCTTCTGGGGTCTTTTCGTCTATCTGCAGGTAACCGGCATCTTCACCGGTACTGTATTTTCACCGAGCTACTCCCAGAGACAGTTCCCCACTCGTTACGCCATTCGTGCACGTCTGAACTTACCAGACAAGGAATTTCGCTCAACTATTCCTCACAGTTGGACTCTATCTTCATCTTTCTGTTTAGCACAGGGAAGATGCGTGGCGTTGGTCTCTATTTGACCACGATTGGACTATCTATACATTTCTGTATCATAGGTAGCTATTTTGCGTAAACAATTTGACATATTTATCTCAGTCACACCCATAACAGTCCCAGTCCATTCTGATCACATCCGGAGACATGATCAGAACCTTAGGACCGTTATAGTTACGGCCGACATTGACGGGGGCTTATAACAACCAGCTTGATATAATCGTACCATCGTTATTTAACCTTCCCGCATTGGTCAGGCGTCACCCCATATACTTCCTCTTACGAGTTCGCATGGAGCTGTGTCTTTGATAAACAGTCGGCAGGGACACTTTCGCTGCGGCCTCCACCACTTTAGATTCGATCTAAGTGGTCTCGGTCTCAGAGAACTTATTCTGAAACTATTTATTTTGTGTATTTGATTATGAGTTGTTAAACTCATAATCAAATACATTTGTTTTTTGTGTACACACGTAGCTCTACGATGTGTACACGATTTGTCTCTTTCCAATTCTCTAAGCCCAACACTTTTGTTTTAATTTAAAAACATATGCATTTTAATGGGGCGAAGTTTGTAGTTTTTATACACTTCGCCAATTCAGAATGGGATACGGCACTGCACGTGCTCTCTTCCACTAGCCAAAAATCTGACTAGCTTTCGTTCGGCTCATCGCCTAAGAGGCAACCCTGAATTCAGTCTACTCAGGCCTGAGTTTTAGATTTATTCGCGACCCGGAATCGCGACATCATCAAGACTTACTTTTGGTCACCCATTATGCAGAAATACCTTTTGACCCCATTAAAATGCATACATTCAAAATCAAATCCAAAGTGGTGGAGGCAGGCCTTATCGCTAACTTACGGCCGCTTTTTTGCCTAGTTCCTTTGGGAGAAATCACTCGTTCGCCTTACTCTTCTCGAGCTGACTACCTGTGTCGGTTTTGGTACGGGCTGATAAATATTTTAGCGCACAACTATTAACTTGTTAGATGTAACAAGCTAATAGTTGCGTTCACAATTCTGTGAATGTAGAAACTTTTCTTGGCATCGTGCTCCCTAATCTTCAGCTGTATTGCTACAGCCTTCGCTTCATGACTCTCAGTATTGCTATACGGATTTGCCTATATAGCCTGATCATCACAAAGACCTCAATCCAATAAGAGGCATTAAGTACAACAATGCGTCATTCCATCACAATATTACCAGGTTAAGGAATATTAACCTTATGTCCATCGGATCCGGCGTTAGCCATCTCCTTAGGCCCGACTAACCCCGCGTCGATCATCGTTGCGCGGGAAACCTTAGTCTTTCGGCGGCAGGGGATCTCACCCTGCTTGCGGTTACTTGTGCCAACATTCTTACTTCCACACGCTCCACTATGGGTCACCCCTTTAGCTTCAACGCAGAGTGGAACACTCTCCTACCACACATTGGTTGTGACACCAATGTGTCCGCAGTTTCGGTAATATACTTGAGCCCCGATTATTTACGGCGCAAAGTCTCTCGATGAGTGATCTGTTACGATTTCTTTCAATGGTGGCTGCTTCTAAGCCAACATCCTCATTGTCAATGAAACTTCACATCCTCGCTACACACTTAGTATATATTTTGGGACCTTAACTGGCGATCTGGGCTGTTTCCCTTTTGACCGACGGAGCTTCGCCCCCGTGGTCTTACTGCTATGTTATTAATTCTTGGCATTCGGAGTTTGATAGGCGTTGCCG
>JAYTYR010000090.1:0-18039 GCA_043742265.1 bacterium
TTCGCCTGTCAATTTCAAAAACTCTGTTTGCAATTCTCTCATACTCGACTCGAAATCTTCTTGTAAAATTTCCTGCTCTACAGTACCGACATAACGCCCCGGAGTCAGTGAATACCCTGATTCTTTTATTTCATCTAGAGCCGCCACTTTGCACAACCCTGCTATGTCTTGATATTTTTCTGTGCCTTCTTCTTCACGATACCTACGCACGATATCTGCGATTTGCGCTATCTGTTCATCGGTCCATGTATTGTGCGCTCGGTCGAGCTCGGTATAAATATCTGTAGCATTAATAAAAAGAACTTTGTTTTCTCTGTCAGTTCCTTTTTTACTTTTATCAAAAAACCACAACGTACAAGGAAGTGTTGCATTCAAAAACATATTGGGGCCAACTGAAATCATCACATCTACGATTTTACTTTCAATCAGTTTCTTGCGGATTTCCATTTCACTATTACTCGCGTCACTTGCACTGTTTGCCATAACGAATCCTGCGCGACCTTTTGCGGAAAGCGTCGAAGCGAACATCTGTATCCAGAGATAGTTACCGCTAATGACATCGTTCTTACCAGTTAGTGGTAATCCGTGATGATACCTACTATCTCCCTTTAATTTACTACCATCGATCACCGTCTGACCATTCTTGTCTTTACCTTTTACGTTAAATGGAGGGTTAGCTAGAACATAATCGAACTTGCCGATACTGTTATGCGGGTCTTCATAGAATGAATTGGTTATCTCGATTCTTCCTGAGAGACCGTGAATGGCTAGGTTCATTTTTGCAATACGCACGTTGCCCTCTCCTTTTTCCTGACCGTAAATACTCACTTGATTCATGATTCCTTTATTCGCTTTTGAATGAGCGCGCACGAAGTTTGCTGAGGCAACGAACATGCCGCCCGAACCACATGCTGGGTCATAAATACTGCCACTGTATGGTTCTAGGATTTCTACGATTAACTTCACAATTGATTGAGGAGTAAAGAACTCCCCACCTTTCTGACCTTCAGCACGAGCGAACTCTCCAAGGAAGTATTCGTAAATTTCTCCGAAGGTATCGCCTGAGACATTCTTTGGTATCTGGTCAAAGTTACGAAGTAAGACCAAGAGTAGTCGTGAGTTCTCATCAGGCTTGCTGGATAGATTGGAATAGTTGGTTGGAAGCACTCCGGCAAGTTCTACGTTTTCTTGTTCGATGAGCTTCATCGCTTCATTAATTATTTTTCCAATGTTCTCACTTTCAGGAAGTGTTAAAAGATAATCATACGACGCCTTTTCTGGAACGAACACAACCCCAGCAGATTTATAGTCCTCTGGCAGAATCGGACGAACTCTACCAGTTGCAGTTGCTTGCTCTTTTTGTAAAGCCAGAGACATGACCCTGAACTTAACATCAGCGAACTTCAAAAAGATGAGACCGAGAATCGGCTCCCCGATTTCATTGAGTTTTAGGCTACCATTTGCACGGAGCTGTTCCGCTGCTGCCCACAAATTGTTTTCGAGGTTTTGTTTTTGTATTATGCCCATACATGAGCAATTATAGCACAAAACTCCCACATTATAAAGCGTAAAGTAGGTTTTACATCAAGTCTAGTTGTCTTACCGTTATAAGGCACTTTGGGAGCCTGCTATATACCCTGTGGTCCAGCATAGCTGTAGACTATAGCCACCACTAGGGCGTGCGATATCTAGTAAGTCACCGGTGATCTGTAGATTATGTATTTTCTTTGTGCGCATGGTCATCAAGTCTATATCATCTAGATCTATACCTCCATCCACTATTATAGCTTTATCATTACCCATCAGCCCGTCTATACTAAATCGTAAATCCTTTAGTAGATTTATTAGTAGCTTTCTCTCTTCCCTACTGACATTATTTATTTCTTTTTCTAAATCAAAATGCGAATTATTAGCATTTATATTTAATGTAAAGCTATTTTCTTCTTTATAATTATTTAAAATTATTTCTAATACATTATCTGGACAAATATCATTTAAAATATTTTTAAGTTTCTTATTTTTATTTTTATCAAAAATATTTAATATATATTTATCAAGTTCTCCCACATCCATACTTTTAAAAAGATCCATGGACGCAGTTACATCACCCTCTTTTAATAGATCACCTATAGCTTTAGAATTGTTTATCATACTTGGTCCAGAAAGTCCAAAGTGTGTGCATAGTATGTTTACATTTTTATCTGTATCTTTAGATTTATTATTTAAAACTAATTTTTGCTTTCCATCTACAAATATATTTATTTTTAAATTTTTAAGAGTTCTACCTTGTAATAATTGAACCCACTGGCTATTTGACTTTATAGGGACTAAACTGGGTGTAGGCTCCACTATTTTAAATCCTAAATCTTTTAAGATTTTAAATCCGTCCCCTGTAGAGCCTGTCTCGGGATGACTTGCCCCACCTGTAGCTAATATATAACGCTTAGCACTAATTGTATTAACAATACGACTTTCTGTGTTGTAAATCTCTACACCAGAAATATGTTCTTTGTTTAAAATAATTTTTTTAACTTTATGTTTTAGTAAAACACTAACTTTATTTTTTATTAGTTCTTTGTGTAAAGCTTGATAGACATCATATGCTTTCTCTGATATAGGGAAAGCTCTTTTCCTATCTTCTGTTTTTATTTTTATACCTAGATTATCAAAGAACTTTATACTCTGCTCTACTCCAAAAATATTAAAAGCATCTATCAATTTGTTACTAGCTTTATTTTTACTATTTTTTATATTGTTATCATAGTGAGATAGTAGGACTTTTTGATCTAGTTCTGCATTCAAAATGTTACATCTACCTCCACCTGTTATTTTAAGTTTTTTACCCAGATCTTTATTATGCTCTATGATCAGCACCTGCTCTCCCCTACTGCTCGCCACCACGGCAGCCATCATACCGCTAGCCCCACCACCCATTACTATTACATCATAAGATTTATGTTCATCTGTGATTTGCATATACATTATGTAGTGTACAGATGCTTAATTTGTCCACATTTACAACCTTTTGGTAATATGAATTCTTTGACAAACTCTTCACCATAGTCATAAGTAATCTCATCTCCAGCTTTTATATTCTTTGTGGCTTTCATATATACACGCCCTTTGATAATCTCGCTCTCAGCATTACCATTACATGAGTGATTACAGTAGCGGGCAGTGTTCCACCTTACTGATCCGTCTATAGTTTTGTTCCTATTTACTTCGAACAGATACATATTGGGTGCCACCGCATCTGCCTCTTCTTTATTCAAAATCTTCCCTATGTACTCGATAATCTTTTCTCCTTTCTTTATATTTTCCAAAGAAAATAGGCCGAGTCCTGCGAGACCACGTTTAGCTTTGACATTTTTTAACAGATGACTGTTGTTTTCTGGTTTCATGTTTTCTTGACATTGGTAAAACTAAATAATAATTATTACTAACAACATGCATTATTAGACATGGCATGGTAAAGTTTTCTCCTTTACCATCAATTTTAACAATATTGGTGATATCAATATTCAAATTCTCTTTTATATTACTCCAAGATTCAAAGTCTTTTATATACTTTAGTCATAAATTAATTTACTTGCTTGTTTACAAAAGTAGTTGACGCCTATTGGCGAATGAGTATATATATACTATCAAAATTTTAACAAAAAAGCAAATTAAATTTGAAAAATCAAAAAGCTGCATAGCCACCATCGCATGTATACGCATCCTGTCCATAAGTACTTAGACCTACATACATGGCTTCACCTTTTATTATTTTCTCATAAGGAATACATTCTCTGCAACCTCCATCTCCTTTTTTACATTTAAAATTATTTTCTACATTTGGTCTTACTTTATACTCATCTATATACTTTTTATCGTGTGACCACTTACATATATACCGCCTATCTCGTATCTCTACTCCTATTTTTATGGCTTCGTCAATTATTTTTTTACATATATTTTCTATGTTATCTTTATTATTTTTATCTAGGTCTGATTCCCACTCTTTATATTTAATCTCATCATTTAACAAATAATAATATGCATATCTACTCACCTTCCATTTATTTTGTAAACCTTCAAAAAGTATTTTATATATTGGCAGCTGCCTACTGTCATCTGACTCTTCATTTCTACCAGTTTTAAAATCTAAAACAGTCACCCCATGCTCCTCAAAAGATATCCAATCTATAGACCCACATAGTATCACATTTTCTTTTTCACTTATTACTATGTTGGGTACCATGTTACCTTTATAGTATAGCGATTGACGTATGCTTTTTTTATTTAAGATGAAGATCTCAGATACATTTGCATTTTTAAGTTGGTTTTGTACATTTTCTATCATTAGTTTCCCTTTTTTATAAAACTCTTTTTCTTCGTCACTGATAATATCTGTCTCTACTCCACCTATCAAAGTCTTATTTATAGGCTTAAATCCTCCTTTTTCTCCTGAGAAGCTCTCCCACACTTTTTGATATTTATTTAGTAGATCTACATTTTTCCTTTCTTCACTTTTAATTTCCATTAGCGGCTCTAGCACCATATGCACAGCAGATCCTAATGACATGTGAGGAGTAACTATGGTTATTTTATTATTGGTACCTTTATCTTTGTATATGTTTGCGAGATAATACAGTCTCGGACATTTCTCATAATTACTGATAGATGAGTGTGATAGCCATATGGCTTTATATTTATCTGGCATATATTTATATTATTCTACCTCCTTCTTTTTAGTGTAAAAAAGGAAATAGATAGAGGCGGCTTCTAATGCTATACCCAAATTAGAAGCGTAGACTATAGAAAGTATACCGTAGCCTCTAGTGTATAACATATACATCACGATGATGACTGTGACAGCAGCGAGACTTTGTGAGATGAGCGGTGATATGGAATCACGTCTAGCAAAGCTACATCTCACATAATAGAGTGACATGACATATAGAGGCAAAGTACAAGAAAGGGTCGATAACATAACACTGATTTGTGTTATGTCTTTTATATGTGGATATATCAAGTGTATTATATTATTTGAAAAAAAATAAAATATAATAGACACTGGCACAGAGCAAATTAAGAGCAAAGATATATCTCTTTGTATTTTGTTATTAAATTCGTATATACGACCAGACTCATACATGATGGAGAGCCGTGGGAAAGCTACAGTGATATAGCTGAGACCTATAGCCGAGACAGGCAAAAGGAAGAAATTATTTGCGAATGTATAAGCGGTAAGTGTCCCTGCACTCATAGCAGTCGCTGTAGATGCTATAAACATGCCACGCACTTGTAGCATGATGAGAGATAGAGATCTAGGTATAGAGAGTGTAAGCTCTTCTTTTATTACTTTCATGTCAAAAGCTAATAATTTAAATTTAACTTTACTATTCCAAAATGAAATAGACTGTACTAGTAAATGCATGACTGCTCCTATCACTACTCCATATACTAATCCATCAGTACCCATACTATCATATAGCACTGTGACTCCTAATATGATACCCAAGTTATAAAAAAGTGGTGCCACGGCATAAGTGAGAAATTTATTTTCTACCATTGCTAAAGTAGAAAAGATATTTGAAATATTTAAAAGTATAGGTTGCCACAGCATAAGTCTAGACAGATACACCACATTCAGCTGCCACCCTACGCTAGTATGTGAGAAAATCAAATTGATAATTTCTGGCATAAATATATAAGCTAAGGCCGTCATGAAGAGAGTAAACAAAGAAAAGAAATTAAAAAGACTCGAGAATTTGTGACTTACTTCCTCCCAATCCCGCTCATGTACAGCACGTGACAGCATGGGTATGATAGTGACCCCAGCGACTATAGATATGAGGGTGGCATAGATAAAGTCAGGAACACGAAATGATGCATAATATATATCGAGAGTATCACCTATTCCGATTTTGTTAGCCAATATAATATCTCTGATCATACCCAGCAGCTGTGATGTCGTACCCAGCACTACAAGTATAATAGTACTACGAAATCCAGTAGAGTTACAAAATCTATAAAAATTATTTTTAATTTTTTCTAACATATAATCTATATAGTATAGCATATAGAAACATATACAAACACTGAGTCCCCACCGAAGGTGGGGACTCAGTCTCCATAATAAGCCGGGTTCTGTATCAGTCATCATTTATCTCCGATCATCATTACTGATGACCTCTAGCGGCACTCTCGCATATGATACCAAAAGGTGCCATTACGAGTACGGCCTTGCACAGATGTAAGTATTTAGCCGTTTCAATCTGATATCACTATCAGCATCACCTACAAAGTAGGGTCATCACGTCGCCGCTCTGACGTCTCTGCTCGCAACTCGATGATTACTCATGATGGGTATTACCCACTACATTCTGTCTGACACCCACAATGGTCACGTTGCCGTGCCATTGCCACGTCTATGACGTAATGGTGTCGCCTGTGCCCGGACTTTCCTCACGACATCTCTATCGCGCGATGACTTTGGAGACCTTTATTATATCAAGTATATAGGCGCTTGACAAGTTATTTATTGTTTGCTAATATATAAAACAAGGAACTTTGGCATTTACCATGCCTAGGTTGGTTTCCTCCCTACCAAAACCTTTGTTCCTGCACCTGCCTATCGTCCCACGATCCGCAGGTGCTTTTTTATTTTTTATAGACCTTAGTCTCTAATACATAGACGGCTGGATATCCGTGACCATATATTGTTGATTTTTCTGGATATACTTTATTATAAGATTCTGGACTCACATTTTTTTCTTTATGTATTATATTTTTATATTCGTCCAACCAATATATGTCTATATTATAATTCATATCTTTCATCCACATAAGTCTATCTTTTATGCTATCTATTTTTCTTTCTTCTGGCCAAGCAAATAATAATGCACATTCATCGCACAAATAGTCTGCATTTGTATTGGATAATCCTTTCTTCCTGCCGTCCATGGTATCTCTAATTTCAAGCTTGTATTTTTTATTTTCTATTGTTATATAATCTATTTTTAATTCTTTACTTATATTCTTGGTTGTTTTAGTATTGTGATACAATACTAAAATCAATACTACAAGAAATATAACAGCATAAAATAAATTAATAGGCAGCTTTGCTTTATTAAAATTACTAGGCATAATATACTACGTTAGGTATTTATAAGCGTAACTAATTTATTTACACTTTGATTTAATAGCCTTTAATGTTAATGAGCCTACAATGCCAGTTTTTAATAGTGAATTATCTTTTTGGAATTTTTTAAGTGCAGTTGATGTCATGGGGCCGAAAATTTTAGTAGTAGTCGCCACAGTCAGATACCCTTTATTCTTTAAGAAGTCTTGTAAAGCCAACACATCGTCACCTTTGTAACTCGATCTCATGCCTAATCTCATTTTTTTACTTTTTATAACAGAGCAAGCCTTTACAATATCAGAACTACTAATAACATTATTAAATATATTTTTCGTATTAGTAGCTACATTATTAATACTTCCACTAGATGTCGATACGACTACAGGTGGTATATAGACATATCCCCCACCACCTCCTCCACCGCCTCCGCCACCACTATAAATCACACTAGGAGTCACGCCACTATCAGTAGTAGTAGCCGCAATAGAGCTTGTGGCGCCTATATATAATGAGTTAGAAATTGCATCTACTGTTATATTTATTTTATAACCTTTGTCTCCGTCTATCACGTTGTCTTGTACTCCATTTATGGTTACTAATTGTGGTGTGAACCAATTTGCATTAGTAAAAGTAAGAGTGCCCGTAGACACAGTAGCTTCTGCAATATTGGATGAGGTTATATTGAGGATGACGCTAGTAGTAGGGGCACTAGTCAGTCCTATCCAAAAGGCGCTACTACCAGTCTCAGACAATATAGTGCTAGTACCCGTAATAGATGTGTATATATATACCGGGCACGTACTACTAGCTCCACCATCAGTAATGGTCCAATTATATGGAGCATTAGTGAGCTTAGTCTTTGCCGTAAAAGCACAGTATTTAATACCAGATGCTCCTAGTGGCTTGGTGGTAGTGACTGTATTACTAGCCAAGGATGTCAGGAATTTATCATAGTTAGCAGTAGATAGTCCAGAATTACTAAATATGTCACTGAAATTATTTACTTTATTTAGATTCCAATTTTCTATATTTTGATTAAAGGATGTTGCCCTATAAAACATACTTGCCATATTAGTAACATTGGAAGTATCCCACATACCTATGGGTTTATTAAATTGTGTAGCGTTAGAGAGCGTGCCGTTCATATTTACTACTTTAGACGTGTTCCATCCACCTATATCTTGATTAAAGGATGTTGCCTTATAAAAAATATAAAACATATTTGTTACTTTAGAAGTGTCCCACATACCTATAGGTCTGTTGAATTGCGTAGCATCATAAAACATACTTGCCATATTAGTAACATTGGAAGTATTCCAATTCATAACAGTATTAGTGCCATTATTGAATTGTGTAGCCCTAACAAACATAGAGTCCATATTAGTATTACTAGCCATACTCCATCCACCTATATCTTGATTAAAGGATGATGCGCCGCTGAACATATTATACATATCTGTAACTTTAGAAGTATCCCACATACCTATGGGTCTGTTGAATTGCGTAGCATCATTAAACATGGCACCCATAGAATTAACATTGGAAGTATTCCAATTCATAACAGTATTAGTGCCATTATTGAATTGTGTAGCTTCAGCAAACATACCAATCATATTAGTATTACTAGCCATATTCCACCCACCTATGTCTTGATTAAAGGATGATGCGCCGCTGAACATACTATAAGTGCTTGTCACCTTAGAAGTATCCCAATTAGAAAAGTTACCGGTTATATTACCAGTAATATCAGCAAACATATAGGACATATCTGTGACACCACTGAGATTTGGTGTGTCTGTAGCGGATATATTCAAGTCCTGTAAGGAGGAGAATGCCTTATTCATCGTAGCCCATGCATTTGTGCCCCACTGCTTGATTCCTATTAATTTTTTCCTATCTGTATTGTCGTACATTTTTATTGCGGGATAGAGACCAGATATGCGCACCTCATATGTGCCAGTTGCTGCATAAGTGTGACTAATAGTATTAGTAGCTCCGAAAGTATCAAATACACCGTCATTTTCCCAATCTATATTGAAGTTATAGCTAGTACCAAAGACTGTATTGATAGTTATAGTTTTGTTATCACTACTTCCTGGATTGTCAGTCTTCCACACTGTTACGAAATCATCAGACGTAGCAGCTAGGGTGTGATTAATATTGTAGCTAGACAAGATAACAAAAGTCATTAAAAGTAGCTTCAGGGTGTTCTTTTTCATGTTTGGGTTTATTATTGTGTTGGATTAAGTATACCATACTTTTTCTTAATAATACTTTTCCAAAGCTACGCTAGGTATAGAGTCTGGGAATATATGCGTTTTAGAGATTTCTACTTTTATATATTTTAAGAAAATAAATCTATTTTTAATTTTGAAAGCTTGATTTTGAACATTGGTGCGTCGGGAAGGATTTGAACCTTCGTAGCCCGAAGGCGACAGATTTACAGTCTGTTGTAATTGACCGCTCTACCACCGACGCATATTTTAGTATAAAATATAAGCTTTTTATAAAGTTAAAACTTTTATATAAAACTTACAAAATATATTTTATAGTATACACTACTTTCTGTTATTTGACAAATTTATAAAATAGTGTATACTAAATACAAATGTGTGGTAGTATGTCAATACTGCCCACAACGCTCTTAAAAACTTTAAAGGAGTTAATTTTATGTCACACGCTGTTTCTGTCACACGCTGTTTCTGCTTTTATCTTTTTGGCTTTGCTATTCACCCCCGGTGAAGGCAAAATGGTGGCGCTGTTGATCGTCGCCGTGTGGGGTGTATACGGGTATACTCACCCCACAGGTGCTAATGCACCTAACCCAGTCGCTCCAGCAGTGGCTGGCGTAGCAGCTCAGCGGGCTGTCTTGCCCAGTTGGGTGATCATACCAGGACTGCTTGTGCTGGCCTTTCTAGCTGGCTTTGGCTACTGGAGTATCTTCACTGATGCTCCCCTCGGTAAGTCTGCCATGTACGGTGCGCTATGCGCATTGGCGCTCGGTGTCGCTATTGGGCTCAGGCAAGGTATCGTCTGGTGCTTCGCACTGATGCGCACCTTGCCTTGGTGGGGTCTGGCGGTGGTAGTTGTGGCCGTTCTCGCCGTAGGCAACTACATGTGGCACGCCTATGGCTGAGGTGAGCTAGCATAGAACAGTGTCGAACAAGGGCTGATCAAAAACATTAACAACGTTGGAGATCGGCCCTTTTTATATTATAATATACAAATGATTATTACTAAAGATGAATATCATAATTACTTTCATTTAAAAAAGCTACTCGAAATACATGATTGTCCGCCATTGCTTTATATTGAAGGCAACATAGAGCTTTTACATAAAGAAGATTACAAGATACTCTGCCTCATCGGCTCCCGTAAATGCACTAGCTATGGTAGAGACGTAGTAGAGAGGCTAGTGGCAGACATAGCCAGTGAAAAGATAATCATACTATCTGGTCTAGCGCTCGGTATCGATGGTACAGCTCACAAAGAGGCCCTTAAAAATAAATTACCTACTATCTCTATACCAGGGTCAGGTCTAAATAGAGATATAC
Source organism: bacterium (assembly GCA_043742265.1). Classification (GTDB taxonomy): domain Bacteria; phylum Patescibacteriota; class Minisyncoccia; order Phycocordibacterales; family UBA5272; genus JAMIGE01. The sequence goes on from JAYTYR010000090.1 coordinate 10,684, forward strand.
TACACCCACAGACACATGTAAATCTCGCCAATGACATCATATCGCATGATGGCCTACTTATAAGTGAGCGCGAACCTAGCTTCAAAGCCACCATCTGGTCTTTCCCTTCTCGCAATCGTATCGAAGCTGCCATATCAGATGCTGTGCTGATAGTAGAGAGTGAGGCTAAAAGTGGCACACAGATCACAGCACGTTTAGCACTAGAATATAACAAAAATATAGGCGTGATCCCTGGATCCATATTCTCCCCTATGTCTGTCGGTACGATAAAGCTCTGGAAAGAAGGTGCCATGCCAGTGTGTGATGCTGATGATATACGAGAGCTCTTAAATATAAAGATAGCTACTAACAATTTATTTTCTCAAATACAAAGCTCAAATCCTATCAGTCTTTGGGACACATCTCCGACAGAAAATCTAGACGCAGAAGAAAAGATAATTTTAGAAATGTTGACCGAACCTAAAAACAAAGAATTGCTTATAAGCGAAAGTGGTTTAGGCTTTACTACTGCTCTAATCACTATCATCAAACTAGAAGGTAAAGGCTATGTAAAAGAGGAATGGGGTGAAGTGAGGAGGGTGAGATAGATTTGACTTTAAATCAAAATATGTAATAATAGGAAGAAGAAATATAACGAATACAACATAATAGTATGACAAACATATGAAACTTATAATAGTAGAGTCTCCAAGTAAGGCCAAGAAAATAGAAGGTTTCCTAGGTAAAGAATACATAGTCCGCGCTAGCGTAGGACATGTGAGAGATTTGCCCAAGAGTAACAAGAAGGCTATAGAGATAGAGAATGGCTTCAAGCCTCATTATGAAGTAGACCCTAAAAAGTTGCCAGTACTCAAAGAGCTACGTGACTATGCTAGGAAAGCAAGCCACATATATTTAGCCACTGACCCAGACCGTGAGGGTGAAGCTATAGCTTGGCATATAAAGGATGAGCTCAAACTCGACACTGCTGAGCGTGTGACTTATAATGAAATCACTGAGGAGGCAGTGCGCTATGCGCTTGAGCACCCGAGAGCGATAGATATGCACCTCAAAGATGCTCAAGAGGCACGCCGCGTGCTAGACAGACTAGTGGGATATGACCTATCTCAGATAGTATGGAAGAAAGTTAGATATGGACTATCGGCTGGTCGTGTACAGTCGCCTGCTCTACGCATAGTCATGGAGCGTGAACGTGAGATACGAGCATTTATACCGTTACAATACTTCCAAATAGCTGCTGAATTCGAAACTATAGGCAAAGCCAAAGAAAGTAAGAAATATAAAATAGTGCTGGACTGCTCTGTCGAGCCAGCGACCAAAGAGGAAGCAGACATGATACTAAACAAAGCTAAAAAGCAATCCTGGTCCGTAATAGATATAGAAGAAACTGAGGTGAATAGATCTCCTCGCGCACCGTTCACTACATCTACACTGCAGCAAGCATCATCATCACGTCTCGGGTATGCACCCAAACGTACTATGGGTATAGCACAGAAGCTATATGAAAAAGGACTCATCACCTATATGCGGACAGATAGTACCTCACTAGCCGCTAGCGCCGTGTCGGATATCTCATCTTATATTGTTAAAAATCATGGACAAAATTATTTACAAAATCGTGAATATAAAACAAAAAGTAAGAATGCTCAAGAAGCTCACGAAGCTATCAGACCGACACATTTTAAAAATAGTGTGGGTGGCACGACGGAGGATGAGAAGAGACTTTATTCTCTGATCTGGGATAGGACAGTAGCCAGCCAAATGGCCAATGCTAAATTGGCCAAGACTAAAATAATTGCTAACATTACTGATAAAAGTATACCTAACTTTTCTACTGTAGGATCTATCGTCATATTTGATGGATTCCTCTCTGTAGACATCGAAAGTAGAAGCGACGATGTGATATTACCTAAAATAAATAAAGATGATGATCTAGACCTATTAGCTATAAACGCTATAGAAAAGTGGACACAACCACCAAGTAGATATAGTGAAGCAGGACTAATCAAAGAATTAGAAAAAAGAGGTATAGGGAGGCCATCTACATTCGCTTCTATCTGCTCTACTATAGAGGATAGAGGATATGTAGTCAAAGAAAATAAAGCACTATCCCCTACAGACACTGGCGAAGTGGTAAGCAACTTCCTCGAAGAGCATTTCGGAGAATATATAGGCGACGACTTTACATCCAAGATGGAGGATCAACTGGATGCAATATCAAATGGTGAGACTACTTATGTGGATGTACTCACTGAGTTCTACACCAAATTCCACTCAGCGATAATAGCTAAAAATGATATAGATAAAGTAACCAATATGGGAGCGGCACCTGAAGGCATGCTGTGTCCACTTTGTAATAGTCAGATGGTAGAAAAGCTAGCCAGAAATGGTAAATTCTACTCTTGTAACAAGTATCCAGAGTGTATGGGAGCTAGGAAAACAGACGGCAATGTAATGGAAGGCCCTAAAGAAATAGGTAAAGCCTGTCCAAAATGTAAAGATGGTAAGCTAGTAGAGAGAGAAGGCAAATATGGTAAATTTATTTCTTGTTCCAACTATCCAAAGTGTAAACATATAGAGCAAAGTGAGAGCGAGCGAGCTGCCAAAAGTACAGGTGTCAAATGTAATGTCTGTAATGATGGTATGATGGAGGAAAGGCGTGGCAAATTCGGAGTATTTTACTCTTGTGCCAACTACCCTAAATGTAAAAATGCTATCAAGGCCAAACCGACAGGTAATATATGCAAGCTTTGCCAGTCTCTGATGATGGAAGGTACAAAAACTATATCAGAGAGATGCTCACAGAAAACTTGCCCAATGCATAATCCACATAAAATGTGATGTAATTTTTTACAAACTAAAAAGTTTTTCTACAAGCTTATAGACATTTGTGGATGGATTTTTAAAATCATCATGCCCTTGTCTTTTGTGTAAAGTCTTCGCTCTTGTCACAGAGTTAGATACTAAATTCTTTGTAATTGTATTATATATAAAATTATCTCTTGATTTTTTGTCTTCCTTATCATAATAATATTTATCTTTTAAACGTTTATTAAGTTCCTTTCTGCTCAATGTTAATGTCACATCTTCAAAATGCAAAAGTATCCATAGCTCCCAACTATCATTAGACAAATAATATTCTATTTTGTTTTCTTCAGCCAAATTTCTTCCGTGTATGGACTTATTATGCGTATTACCACCATCAACAAAATCATAGTCTGTTACGGCACAAAATATATCATAAACATCATGATCTCTATGATTTTCTATTTTGTCAGTAACAATATCTTTTATTAAATCTATTTTACTTTTACCTTCTTTGTTAGTTACCTCTAACTTGTAACGACTATTCTTTCCTCTATAAATTTGGGCCAGCTTTTGAAAATATTGCAACTCATCAGATCCATCAGAATATATAAAGGCTCTATTTTTAAATTTTTTTATAGTGTTATTCTTTCTCATAATTTTGTTCTACTATATATGGAACAGCACCAAACCTGCCCTCTAAGTATTGTTTATCTATCGCCGTCTTATCGCTTGGATGGGCGCGAACACCCTCAATATCGGCAAGACTATATAACTCAGATTCTTCACTGCTATTTTTTTCTACAAAAAATATTGCACTCTTATCAAGAGACACATCTTTACTTAATAAGCCCACATCATGAGTACATATAATAACCTGTATATTATTTAACGATTTTATTATTTTAACGAGCTCTTTCATTAAAAGTGGGTGCATTGCTGTATTGGCTTCATCTAGGAAAATTATTCCCCCACCATGTTCAACCATATTAAATAATATAGTTAATATAACAATAAAAGTTCTTGTACCGTTAGATTCATTTAATATAAGATCTAAGTCTACATTTTCATTTTCATGGGTTCTATTACCTTTATCATCATATACGAAGTGAGATGTTTTAAAAGTTCTTATTTGATCAGCATTTATTGATTCACCAAAAAAATTATTATTATTTTTTATATTCTCAAATTCTTGGACTGTAGGTCTTATAGACTTAAACTCTTTTATAAAAAAATCTGTAGAATTTAAAATATTTAAAACTTTATTTTTTATATTTTCATTTGTCTCTAATATGGATAAAACCCTGCTACTTGGACTTTCTATTTTAAAATCTAACATATCTTTGATATCTGACTTATATATATATTCAAAAACTCTTTTACTATTCTCTTCATTTCTATTTAACAAGTGGGGCAAGGCTAAAATATCGTCCCTTATACCGGAAGAAATTTCTTGTAAAATATTAAAGGCTATACCCTCATCGTAGTTATCATAGTCTCTAAAATAGACAGACTTTTCACTTTTGTTCTTTTCTTTAATGAATAAAAACTCACTTACTATTTTTTTAGTATCGCAAGACACAGAAAAACCATAACGATAAGTAATAGTATTAGACCATTCAATAATGATTTCAAAATTAGTTGTATCTATTAAAGTTTTTTTATTTAATTTAAATGGTTGTAACAAAGTATTTAGAACGGTCCATGATGCCGCATTACCTGTGCCAGTATTGTTTGATGGAGAAGTGTTATTTACAACTTGATTTATACTAATAGCATTTCTAAAATATTCAAAAGCTTTAAATAAATTTGATTTACCAGAAGCATTAGCGCCATATATTACAATTAATTTATTTTTATCTGTGAAATTAATCACAACTTCTTCTTTAAAAGATCTGAAGTTTTTAAATTTGAATTGAGTTATCATATTTTTTGTATTTATATACTATAAATATAGCAAATATACATATATTTGTCAAGTATATACATATAGTTTGTAAAATATACTTAATAAAGTTAAAATTAGACATACACAGTGTGGTTTGGATCGACAACAATTTCATGGTATTATAAATAATACATATGGACTACACCCACACACCCAAAGTTGAGGATATATATAATTATATACCAGGGCTCACTCAAAATGATAAAGATATAATAGAGCGTGCTTACTATTTTGCACGCAATGCTCATAATGGGCAAGTTAGAAAAAGTGGTGAGCCATACTTCAACCATGTAGTCGCTACCGCGATAAATCTAGCCAAGCTAAAAATGGATACTAACTCTATCTGTGCTGGACTCATGCACGATGTACTGGAGGACACTGACATCACAGAGGCAGAAATGGAGGCCGAGTTTGGCCATGATATATACACTCTCGTAGACGGAGTGAGCAAGCTCGGGAAGCTCAAATATACAGGGCTAGAGCGTCATGTGGAGTCACTACGTAAATTCTTCGTTGCTATGGCTGATGATACTCGTGTAGTGATAATAAAGCTCTGTGACAGACTACACAACATATCTACTCTAGAGTATGTAGACCCACATAAAAGAAAAAGGATAGCACTAGAGACGATAGAGATACACGCAAGGCTTGCAGATAGACTGGGTATGGGTAAGCTAAAAGCAGAGCTAGAAGACCTAGCCTTTCCTTATGTATATCCAGATGAATACAACAAAACTTTATCATTACTGCGCGAAATACAGCCCATGGATAATAAGAAATTAGAAGAGATAATACATAATCTGCGTGAAGAATTAAAAATATTTGATGTGCAAATAGATAGAGTTGATCATCGTATCAAACATTTATATAGTCTATGGCTCAAGCTTAAAAAGAATAATTATGAAGCCAAAAAGGTTTATGATGTAGTAGCTTTACGTATTATAGTCCCAGATATATCTGACTGCTACCAAGCTTTGGGAGTTATACATGGGCTATATAAACCTGTACCAAATAGATTCAAAGACTATATAGCTGTACCAAAGCCGAACGGCTATCAGTCTCTACACACCACCATCTTTGCGGGGGATGGATCCACCATAGAGATACAGATTAGGACTACATATATGCATGAAGGCGCCGAGTATGGAGTAGCATCTCATCTAGGGTACAAGGAAAAAGGAATAAATAAAAAGACGGCACATGATAACAAATGGACAGAGCAGCTGCTAGAGCTACAACGTGACGTCACTCACCACGATGAATATATGGAGAGACTACGTAATGACTTTTTTCGTAATCGAGTATTCGTGCTGACACCAAAAGGTGATGTTATCGATTTACCAGAGGGATCGACACCTATAGACTTTGCATATTATATACACTCAGAAGTCGGTAATCACATAGGTGGAGTAATAGTTAATAACAAGATGGTATCTCTAGATACTAAACTAAATAATAGGGATGTAATCTCAATAGAGACTAAGGACAGTGCCACACCGAGTAGGAAATGGATAGATATGTGCCAGACACATCTCGCTAAAAGGCATATACGAACATATCTACGTGAACATGGTGGTATGCTAGACAAAATAATGGTGAGGTAATTTAATTGAAAGTACAAAAATAAAGCCCACTCACATCTATAATCAAAGAACTTAATGTTGCTTGTATATTCAAAATTTGATACAATACAAATCTAGGGGCCCTTAGCTCATTTGGTAGAGCGCTTCCATGGCATGGAAGAGGTGAGCGGTTCGATTCCGCTATGGTCCACCCTAAAACAAAAACTCTTTTGTCTTTTCTTTTTTTAATTCAAACTTAATATCTGGCAATTCACCTATCTTACTTTTAATTCTTTGTATATCAACTATTTATCTTCAATGAATATACTTCTATATTATGAATTAAGTTATTCTTTGTAAAAATGTTGTCCAACTGCCCAACTTTTATGAAACCTAATTTACTATATAATTTAATAGCATTTACATTATCTTGTACTACATCTAGGTATATATTGTATATTCCGTTTCTTTTCTTTAAATCATCAATAATATATGTGAGTAGAGTCTTGCCAACTCCTTTATGGCGCTCTGTAGGTAACACTGATATTGAATTTATTTTTGCACCTGTATTAAAGTTAATTGATTGACTTTTGTAAATAATCTGAGCAAATCCAACAGGCCTATCATTATCGTAAGAAATATAATGAATTAAATTTTCATTTTGTAAAAGCTTAATTAATGTATCCATATTGGCAACTTCTCGTATCGATACATAGTCTATATCGTCATCTATATTCTGAAACATTTTTAAAATCGAATTTTTCGCCATCTCATCGATATTATTATTTACAATTTTTATTTCTAGCATAATTATCATTATATTATAAAAAGAAAACCCGCCACTGCGACGGGTTTCCGTGCGGTTGACGGGTTGTGGTCAAACCTGTAAGAACAGTGACCTCTGGACAGGAAGAACTGGATCAGGAAGCTTAGCGAACTCTTCTTCGCTTCCAACGTGATGAAGTTCATGTCTCACTGGAGTGGTGCCTGTGAGGAACTGATCCACCGCATTTGACATTCCGAAGGAAACACCTACGAGTT
>JAYTYR010000091.1:0-10988 GCA_043742265.1 bacterium
GGCACACTATTAGCAAAGCTAGATGATAAAGTTGTAATCGCTTCATGCCTTAATCCAATATATAAAATCGAGAAAAGGAAATGCCCACCTTGCAAATAAATTATAAACAACATTATGAAAAATATTTTTATAAAATTAAGAAATAGTTGCTTTAATAAGCAAATACATAATTTATTTATTGTAGCTTTTATATTATCCTCTATACTTGTCGGATATCACTATGTATCAGCACAGGATTGTAATGAATTTGGAGAGTTTTGTCGGTACGATCCCACTTATTTTTTCAATGATTCTAGCCCTACTATTACATCAGATCCTACTGGCTGCACTAATTGTAATACTCCATTACCACAGACAGACTGGTCAAATAGCATAAAGTACTGTGGCAGTGATATCTATGTCTCAAATAATGAGACATGTCCCCGACATACACCAACACTAGTAGATGAGAAAATATCAGCACCTACTAATGACTTGAAATATTGTGAAGATTCAAATAAATGGATAGGGAGTAGACTAGATTGTCCTGGTGGAGTATCTACAAGGGTGCCGGTGGTATATGTAGATACAAATGTGGTCATGGGGTATCCTTTGGTCGTAGGAGGATACAGCGCGGGTATATATAATTCTAATTGGGGGGTGAGTACTGGCTGGGCTAATAGCACTATTAATTATGCTAGACCAGACTTTAATGCTGGAGGTATATATAATAGTGGATCAAGTAACAGTAACACTACTAATACGACAAACATTACCAATATAGTAAATGCAACTACGACTACTATGTATCAATGCCCAAATGGATCTCTGATCGCAGATTATAGTAAATGCCCAATAGAAAAGTGTAGCAACGGAGCACTCGACTATCCTGTGTGTCAGTCCTTTGCAAAATGTACCAATGGAGCGACCAATTATTCTGCATGTGATGTCTGTGCTACGGGCTATGATTGGTGGGCACCCATTAGTAAATGTATAGCCAAATGTGATGGCTATAGCGAGAGAAATATGACTACAGGGTCATGTTCTTATAAAGCTTGTACCAACGGTGCTATCACTGCACCCTACTGCTCCGACTGTCCCAATGGTAAAGATTTATGGCAAAGTAAATGTGTAGATTCTTGTCCTGCTAATTTTGCACGCAATCTCAATACGGGTACATGTGTAGAGCTCAAATGTACCAACGGTACCACAGACTTCCCCAACTGTGTTACGTGTCCTGTGTCTAAATTCCTTCAATCTGATGGTGTATGCCGTGCTTGTGATACTGGTACCACATGGAATGGACACTCTTGTACTATCAACTCTTGTGCTAACAATGCTGTCAATTATCCAGAATGTAAATTGTGTGTAGCGGGTATGGACTATGTGATATCTCAAAATAAATGTATGTACCCATGTCCTTCTGGATATATGAGGAATGCTGGTACAGCATCATGTGACTTAGTGCCAGCCACGACATGTGCCAATGGAGCTATCAATCCGAGTGTGTGTACACAATGTAATAATGGTTATGAGATATATAACAGTTATTGTGTAGTGTCATGTGTCTCTGGATATACTCGTAATACATACGGATCTTGTGCTATCAATACCACCCAATGTTGGGATGGTAGTACAGTAGCTATAAATCAGAATTGTCCACCACAGATGAGGCTATGTGACAATGGAGTGATGGTATCATACTATACTAGCTGCCCTGTAGTGACACCAAATCCACAATATCAATACTGTAGTGATGGTAGCAAAGTGATATTAGGGTCAGTATGTCCCGTAATAAATAATCCACAATATAAAGTTTGTAATGATGGCATGACTACTGTACCTATCAACAGTAATTGTCCTATAATAAATAATCCCACACCGACAGTACAAACCAAAACCTGTAGCAATGGTCAAGTAATAGTATATACTGCTATATGTCCTATCATTAATAATGTCAGTGGGATGCATAATGTGAATACTACGCACATATCTAATGTTGGTGATAAAGGTATAGTATGTAATGGACTAGCTACTATATATGGTGGTGTGCCCAGCTATGGATGGATAGAGTGGGGTACAGATAGTAACAAAATGAATAATCGCACCCCAATGCAATATATAGGCCGCGATCCAGCCGTTACATTTTCTGCTCCAATCAGTAATTTGCAATCTAGTAGTATATATTTTTGTAGAGCTGTGATGGCAAACAATAGCGGTACATACAAAGGGGATATATTACAAACTATTACGTCTGACAAAACTATTACTTATGCGCCGATCAAGAAAGAGACCATAGTAGTAGCCAAAGTAGGTAAAGTCACTACTAAAAAAGTGATAGCCACCACAGCCACTTATGAATGTAAAGATAGCTATGGTAATAAAGCCAGTGTAAAAGGTGGAGAAAAGATGCTCTCTCTAACAATAGATAAAAATACTTCTCAATATATAAAAGGAGAGAAAGTAACATATACTGTAAGTTATAAGAATACAAGCACAGTATCAGTGAAGAATATAGAAATAAAAGTATCTATACCAAAAGATATCAAAGATATAAAAGCTAGCAAAGGTGATATCAAAGATGGCGATATAATCTATAAAATAGATGAGTTAGGTCCCAAAGGCGAGGGGGTAATACTCGTAGAGGGTACAGTGGGTGAGGTGGACGCGGCGCGTAACATCACTGTGGCTGGAGTGGCTGGCTACGATATACCTAGCAAAGAGAAATATAGAGATGAAGTCACAGCCATAAATGTGGGTACAGTCAAAGGTGACACAGCCGCCCCTACTGTATCATCCAATAAAACTAAAGTCTCTACGTCAAACAGCTTCCTCCCCAATACTCTTATAGAATGGGCCATATTGACCATTATTATTTTTGCTTGTATAGTAGGATGGCGTGCTTGGAAAGCCAAAAAAGAAGATAGCCATCATTAGTATTTTTACTGTTGGAGTGAGGGTTGAATCCATGTTATAATGTATGTATGTTAGTAAAGATAGATGAAATAGGAGAGTTTGCTCGTACTCTGATCGGATTGCTACCGTCGCATGATGATGAAGCGACCATACTACTACTCTCTGGAGAGATGGGTGCAGGTAAAACTACCATCACAAAAGAGATAGCCACAAAGTTAGGAGTAGAAGGTAGAGTACAAAGCCCAACTTTTGTACTGCGTCGTGACTATGATGCTCATCATGTCAAATTTGATAGACTGATACATATAGACGCATACAGATTAGAAGGTAATGAAGCTGTAGCATTAGATATACATAATGAAGTAGATAGTGGGCGTACTCTAATAGTGATAGAGTGGGGTGACAATGTGGGTGAAATACCGCATGACTTAAAAGTTTTTATTGAAGTGCGAGGTCTTTTTGAAAGAGACATGCAAATTTTAAGCGGTCGATCTTAAAATATAAAATACTATGGCTAAAAATTTAAATATTAATAAAAAAATATTGGTACTTCTAGATGCACATGCCATACTACATCGCGCATATCATGGTATGCCAGAATTCATCGATAGAGAAGGTAACCCGACAGGGGCACTGTATGGGTACATGTCTATGATAGCACGTATCAAGAATGATTTAAAGCCTGACTATATAGCTAGCTGTTATGATTTACCACGCCCTACATTTCGTCATCTGGCTTATGACGATTACAAAGGACATAGAGCGAAAACCGATGAGGCGTTAGTGTCACAGATCAAAATGTCATATGATATATGTAAAGCTTTAAATATACCTATATATAGTGCTGAAGGCTTCGAAGCAGATGATGTGATCGGGACTATAGCCGAGATGATGACCACCAAAGGAGAAATCGAAACTATAATAGCGAGCGGTGACATGGATACGATGCAGCTAATAGATAAAAATGTAAAAGTATATACTCTAAAAAAGGCTAATGAAGCTGGGCTTTTTGACACACAGGCAGTGATAGATAAATATGGCTTCCCTCCTATAGCCATCGCCCAGTTCAAGTCCTTGGCAGGGGATGCTAGTGATAATATCATCGGAGTGCCTGGCATAGGAGTGAAGGGGGCGACAGATCTAATACAAAAATATGATACACTAGAGAACATTTATAAAGCGATAGAGGTACCAGACTTTGATCCTAAAGCCAATGGTCTCAAAGATCGCACTGTGAAGCTATTACTAGAGCATAAGGATAGTGCTGAATTCTCACTCACTCTCGCTACCATCAGGCGGGATGCTCCAGTGATCTTTACTCTTACTCCTTGGGTGGTGGACGAAAGTGATTACTTGGCTATATGTAATAGATTTAATTTTAACTCTTTAAAAAATAAATTTAATGATTATATGAAGAAAGAAGATGATAATCAAAAAATTAATAGCTCGGTATCTTTAGGAGAAGAAATTAAGAATTTAAATAAAAATGAATACAAAGATTTACAAACGATGATGAATCTCATCAATTCAGAAATGGTAAATGCAGATTTATATTCTATTTTTTCTTATTTGGATTTGCCAATACAAAATAAAAATATTCTTTTGCTTTTAATAGAAGCAAAAGAAAAATTAATAGTAGAGCTCAAAACTTTAAAAATACAAAATAAAATAGCAAATGATAATGGCATACATGATATGTATGATTATTATAAAGTTATAGAAGAGCCTTTGTTAAATATAATAAAAAGTATAAAAGAAAATGGTATAGTGGTAGATAAAAATATATTAGCAGAGCAAAGTAAAAAGCTGCATAGGCTTATAGACCAGTTAGAGTGTGATATATATGAGCTGGCTGGAGGCACCTTTAATATCAATAGTCCAAAGCAGCTAGCCGAAGTGATATATGATAAGTTGGAGTTAGGAGAAAAGATAAAGAAGACAAAAACCGGACAGAAAAGTACCAATGCCGAGATGTTAATGTCAATGGTAGATGAGCACCCTATAATTAATTTTATTATAAATTATAGAGAGCTGTACAAGCTTGTCTCTACATATATAGACACATTACCAGAATTTGTAGCTGACGACGGTCGTATACATGCGTCTCTTATTTTAAATGGTGCATCCACAGGACGATTTTCTTGTGAGCACCCAAATTTACAAAACTTACCAGCCAGGCGCGGTGAAGCCATGGAGATCAGGCGTGCCTTTACTGCCAGTAAAGGCAATAAATTATTAAGTTTAGACTATTCTCAGATCGAGCTACGACTCGCAGCTGTACTTTCTCAAGATAAAAATCTCATAGATATATTTACTAGGGGAGTGGACGTACACGCTGGAGTAGCAGCATTGGTATATAATAAAAATGAAAATGAGATCAACAGTGACGAGAGACGCCATGCCAAGGCGATAAACTTTGGCATACTTTACGGTATGGGTGTGACCGCACTCAAAGATAGTATGGGGGTGGAGAGGAAGGCAGCTCAGGACTTTTATGATAAATATAAAGCTACCTTTGTGACTCTAATGATATATTTAGAAAAGGTCAAACAGGATGCTCATAACAATGGCTATAGCGAGACCCTTTTCGGGCGTCGTAGACAGATACCAATGATAAGGTCTTCGTTACCATTCTTACGTGCTCAAGGTGAGCGCGTCGCTATCAATGCTCCAGTACAGGGTGCTGGCGCTGAGATAATAAAGCTTGCAATGATTGATATTTTTTATTTTTTAAAAAATAAAAAAGAAAAAATAAAATTATTATTACAAATACACGATGAGCTTATATTTGAAATAGATGAGCATGATAATGAAAGTGAAAAAGTAATAAAGCAAATAATGGAAGATGTGCTCAGTAGCAGAGGAGAGCATACAGTGCCAATAGAGGTGAGCTCTGTGACGGGGGCCAATATGTTTGAGCTGAAATAATTTATATAAAATAAATTATGTTATATATAATACATGGTGATAATATAATAGAAAGAAAGAAAGCTTATGATAAAATAGGTAAAGCTAATTTGATTTTGAATAAAGAAAGCGTATTTCCGATAGAGATACTGCTTTCACATATAGACTCTGTAAATTTATGGGATGAAAGTCAAAATATTTTTATAAGTGATTTTATAAGTGATAAAGTTTTTCGTGAAGCTTTTTATGATAATTTGGAATACATTAAAAATAGTGACAACAAATTTGTAATTGATGAAATAGATATAAATGCTGCGACACTGACAAAGTTAAAAGCATTTGCGACGGCTGTATATAATGCCACCCCCAGCCCTTCCCACATGGAGATGGCAGAGGCTCAAGATTCAAGCCCGTTTCTACTTTGTGACTATATAACAGTAAGGGACAAGAAAAAAGCATGGATAGAGCTTATGCGACTTTACGACACAGATATAGATAGTGAGCCACTACATGGTGCGATATGGTGGAAGTGGAAAATGATATGGCCCCCGCACTCAAATAGTAATTTAATATCAAAAGAAAAAGATATTATAAAAGTAGGACAGTATTATAGTTTACATGAAATAGAAAAGCTAGGTCATGATCTCATCATGATACCATTACGCGCCCACAATGGTGAATGTGACTTTAGACTGGAGTTAGAGAGATGGATATTAAGTATATCCTAAGGTGTAGATGGTCAGTTGTCATCCAACTTTGGAGAAAAGTGGCGTGGTGATGGTGGTGTAGCATTTTTATTACTAGCACACTCCTCATATATGTGTGCTGTATCATTATAGCAATAGCTTATAGATGTCCATATATATTTATCAGAATCGTATCGATCTACCGCTTCCTCTTTGGGGCCGAATTCATATTTTATTAACTTTTTCCAATCAGGAGAGATCACAAAGTCAACATCGTTAGCATCGAATACAGTGTAGAAATTATAAGAGGTAGTAGATGTGCCGGTAAGCATATTCATATAAGTAATATTTAAAGCCCCACGCACACACATACCACATTGACCTACGCCATAATAAGAATAAAATGAATAAGGTCCATTTTTTACCAGTATTTCATCATTTGATATGTGTTTAATTCCAAGTGTAGTAGAAGATACAGATATGTCAGTTTTTATAATTTTATTATTTTTAATAAAAGATAATTGTGAACCACAAATAGTCTCACCCCTGCTTATATTTTTTTCAAAATAATTATCAATTTCATAAGCGGTAGGTGAAGTACTAGAAGCATTAGGATCATATTGATATCCATCTGTAGTATTATCAATCATTATAGTTTTGTTTATATTCAAATTTTTGCTAGGTATTATGTACGGCACAGCAAGATCAGAAAATATAGGTTTGGAGACACCATAATTATTGCCTAGTTCATATTTACAAGAAGTAATATAATACTCACGAGACGAAGGCAGTGTCATAGTTTGATATTTTATATCCTTCTCCTCTAGATCGGACAAAGATATAAAAATGTTTATATCTTTTAATGTTAAAGATGACATGGGGGGTAAAGATTCCCAAGGTATATGTATTTCAAATGTATAATCACCGTTGATTTTATTATCAGAAAATTTGATAGTGGGAGTACTAGTTGGTCGTAATGTCTTTAAATTATCTTTGGTATAGTCAGACAAAGCAGAGTAGGCGACCGAAGCATATTTCTCCCCCACTGTATCACTATTCATTTGCCATTGCCTAACAAATAACTTTTTAAATTCTTCACGAAACTTTATTTGTTTTTGATACCACTTTTTACATTCATCTATATTGTCAACGATTTGATGTGTGTTATCTGCTTTTTCTGATAGACAACTATCTTGTGTATTTAAAGTGTTATGTCCAAATTGATTGCCCCATCCGATAGGAGGGAGATTCAGGTCTTTACTATCTTTTAGCCATAAATATATAGACTTTTCTGGCGATCTCCCTTTTATAATAAGTCCGATATCATTTTGATCCAGTTCTACTTTGATATCTTTGTTTGCAATATTGTTTTTACTAGTTATTGTATTTGTGGTATGGGAGTATCTGTCACTACTAAAAATAATTATTATAATAAAAGCAAGACCTATAATATATTTATACTTTTTGACCATGAGTATATTATAGCATATATATATTTAAATATATTCTATACTAGATGAATCAGTGTGTTGTGACATATAGCACCTATTTGGTGCCCCCAGCAGGATTCGAACCTGCGACCATCTGCTTAAAAGGCAGTTGCTCTACCGACTGAGCTATAGGGGCGTGATTACAATGATATCAAATTTCAGAGCTTTTGTCCAATTTATTTTTAAAAATATTTTTATACTTATTCTTTTTAAATCTGGCATTTTTTACAAAAGTGTGTACCACGTCCAGCTACTGTAATGCGTTCGATTATCCCACTGCATTGCAAGCAATTCATTCCCTTCCTTTGATACACCATGTGTGAAAGTTGGAAGCGCCCCTTTTCACCATCTATATTGCGATAGTCACTCATGCTATCACCTCCTAGTTCTATACCAGCAGTTAATACTGTCAGCATTGCAGCATATATATTTTCTATTTCATTTTCTTGCAAAGAAAAAAGTGTACGCATAGGTAAAATATTTGCTCTGTGTAGTAGCTCATCACTGTATATATTACCGATGCCAGTCACGAACTTTTGATCTAGTAGTAGCTCTTTGATAGTTTTTATTTTTTGAGAAGTATGATTTACATTTTGCCGCCGCAGAGTGGCAGCATGTATACGATATTTGAAATCAGCTTTTTGTATAGTGAGAGCATCTGGCCCATATTTATTTTCTTTTATAAAATTATTTATATCATTAGTTTTTAATATTTCTATAGTACCAAATTTCCTCATATCGACAAAGATCAAACTTTTCTCTTTTTTTAAATTAAAAATAAATCTCACATACTTAAAATTTTTAATTTTGTCAGTATCACAAAATATTAGATTACCGGTCATCTTCATGTGTATCGCTAGACTATGTCCATTCTGGAGATGTATCATCACATTTTTAGCTATGCGCTCAGCGCCTATTATTTTTTGATTTATAATATTAGGATATAGTTTCCCATCAAAATATTTTCTATCTTTATGAGTGTCGCGCGCGATCACAGCAGTAGAGAAGTACAGATTATCAGCAGACAGTATAATATGACCCACTACTTTTTTATTTATACCATTCACGGTAGTTGTCACCTCTGGTAACTCTGGCATATATACTCGATTTCTTCCTTCACTACCGTCGCATCGTCCCACACTTCCTTCTCACCATTTGCACGCATTATATACGGATCTGTACCTTTACCTGTTAGCATAATACAAATATTTTTATTTTGTGTATTAGTATTATTTATGGATAAAGCAATAGATATCGCCTTATTTATCGCCGCTCTTCTGGACTCTATTATCTGCATAGTGTGTATGCCCGCTCTTTTGGAGAAGGCAGGGGTGAGGCTTGAGTTTGCACCTCTCGCCAATTCTTCCATTATGCTTTTGGGATCTTCATCGTATGGATCCTCATCTGTGACTATGACATAGGCACTGTACTGAGCAGCTAGCGCCCCCATTATTTTCCTCTTGCTTTTGTCTCGCCCTCCACCAGTGCCACCTAGTACCGCTATCAAGATCTCACTCTTTTCTCTGTATGTTTTATAAAGTTTCTCTAGACTATCCGCTGTATGTGCATAGTCTACTATGACTTTTATATTTTCATTTACTTTTATCTCTTCACATCTACCTCTCACACTTACTACACTTTCTATACCTTTGATTATTATTTCATCTTTTATATTTAGTGATTTGCCGAGAGTGATAGCAGCCAAAGCATTCATTTTATTAAATTCACCAGGCAAATTTATTTTTATTTTTCTTTTATTTTCTTCTTCAAGTTTATTCCAATCGCTATACTTGTAACCTATCTTTTCATCTACATTATATATTAGAAAGTTTTTTGCATGGTCATCATCAGCATTTACAATTATCCGACTTTTGTTACTTTTATTTTTTATTGCCCGACGATATCCACTTGCAGATCTTTCTACAGCTCTTGCTAATGAAAGTTTAGCCATCAGGTACTTCTCAAAAGATCCATGGCTATCTATATGCTCAGGAGTGAGATTGGTAAAGACTAAAGTATCTATAGGCAAACCTCTATGTCGATAAAACTTCGCTCCCTCACTAGTCATCTCTATAATAGCAAAGTCACAGTGTGCATTCTCTGCCTCTCGGACGAATTTGGATACAAAAAATCGCCCAGGCATAGTCATTTTATATTTGTTTGGCCTATCGCTATCCCCTATTTTAAATCTGATAGTAGATAGTATAGCAGTGCTATACCCAGCCGCCACTAGCACAGCATTGATATATTCTGTAGTAGTACTTTTACCTTTGGTGCCAGTGACGGCTATGATATGTATATACCTACCAGGTAGTCTATACACTATCGCACCTATCATCGCCAACATAAAATGATATATAGGTTGGAAAGTTTTATAAACTCTTTTTGGTATTACTTTTTCTATTTGTCTTAAAATTTTATCTATGTTCATATTTATTTAACCTTTATAAAAATTTGAAAGCCTCTTTTAATAATATGTTAAGATCATTGTTATTTTCTAATATGTTTTTGTCTATACCCGACATAGCTGCATCTATATCTCTAGTGCTGTAGCCCAGAGATATGAGAGCTAGACGTAATTCATTTTGATTATTATTTATCGGAGTAGTAGAGAAGTTTGATACCTTATCTTTGAGCTCGAGTATCATTTTCTCTAAAGTTTTCTTGCCAAGTCCGGGAGTTTTATTTAATAAATCTAAATTATTATTTGTAATAGCATTGACTATGATATTTATATTGTTGGCCGATAGTAGAGCAAGTGCGCTTTTCGGTCCGAGACCAGACACACTGATTAGTAATTCGAAAAGAGCTAATTCCTTTTTATTTCTAAAGCCAAAAAGTGACTCTATATCCTCACGTACATGATGATAAGTATACAGCTCTATACTATCTCCTATTGTATGAGCCATTGCAGTGTTAAGGCCTGTATACACTTGATAACCTAATCCAGATGCTGTGCTTATCAGCATAGAATTGGCTTCACTTTCCAATATTTCCCCTTTTATGTATC
>JAYTYR010000092.1:0-5177 GCA_043742265.1 bacterium
AATCCACAACATGAAGTCATTACTATTTAGTTTGCAAAATGAGGGTGAAAATGCCTGGTCAAATTTTAGTAAACCAAAAGAGATAAAAATCTGGTTTGAAGAAGAATGTTTAAAGATGTTTGAATCTGCATTTCCCCACCCTATGGTTTTTGAATACAAAGAACTTCTAGACGAACTAAAAGAGAAGTATTTCTAAACAAGACTAATACAAAACTTTTTGTCTTTCTTTTTCTTCCCCCGAACGCAAATTGTCTCTTTTGAACTTATAATCTTCAATAATTTTTGTATCTAAAAATTTGTTTTCCAAAACTACTTTTAAAAGCTCTAGCCAAAAATATACCCTTTCTTTAGAAAGATTTTTAAGTTCAATATTACTAGTTTCTTTAAAAATCTTTGCATGATGATGAAGCAAATCAAAAAGTCTAAAAATTCTCATGAGTCGGAAACTTTCTCCCTCTTCCAAGCTTCTGTTAAGTTCAAAATATTTTAAAACTGCTTTTTCCAAGTCAGGATTGTAAAGTGACATAAAGTTGGTAAACCTTCCCCAGCCTTCGTGCTTGTTACCTATAAAAAGCGAAGAGTGGTCGAGAAGATATATCTGATCTTCACCGTCCAGTTCTTTCACACGAAAGTTATGTGGCACAAAGTCGAAGTGGGTTAGAAACCCACAATATTGGCTAATTCTATATTTATTATCAAGAAAAACTTTTTTAGCATTCAGTAAAATTTCTCTTAATTTATTATCATTACCAAAATTTTCTAGAATTACCTTTTCATAAGCTTCTAATTCTTTTTTATAAACTTCAAAATCTTTAACTTCAAAATATTGATTAACAAATTTTTGATGACTTTTAACTGTTACATGCACTCCTTCCAAAATCTCAAACCCTTGTAAAGCTATTGTGAATTGTTCTTCTGTGTGTCTGTCTAGAAATTTTTTCCTCTCTTGTATGAACTCAGTTACTAAAATAAGTTCTTCATTTTCATGGTGGAAATATAATTCTTTTGGATCAGAAAATTTCTTATAATTAAAATTGATTTCCTTAAGAGCACTTTTGGCTTTTCTTTCACACAAAACTTCCTCTATACCCTCTTTCGCGCGAGAAATTTTGATGACTACACTTTGCCCATTATTTATAGACTCGCCCAAAAGAATGACCTTTTTGGCCCTAAAAGCCGACCTTTCACCTTTGGTGTGCACTTGGTTTTCAGTTAGAATATACCCTATTTCTAAAAGTTTAGGCCTAAAATAATCTAGTTCACTTTTAAGATATTCTTCCCAGATTAGAGTTTTATTCATAAAAATGTTTTTCTAAAAATTTTAAATAACTTTCCCATTCTTTTATTATAACTTGTTTTTCTTTTTGTAAATTTTCCTCATTTAAAAATGGAGGCAGGTGCTTTTGTTCTGGATGTGTTGCTACTTTTAGTTTATTTTCTCTTAAATTATGCCTATTTTGTAAAATATTTTGTATTTCTAAGTTATCAAAAATAACAATATTTGAAAACTTTAAAACTATTTTTTGTGTATAGGCTATTTGCCAAACTTTAAAACTTTTTTCTTTCAAACTAAATTGCCTAATTCTTTCTATCACTTCATCTTCCTTCATTTTAAGTATTATATATTTGCCAAAAAGCTTTGACACAATGACAGTAAGTAGCGAGGAAATTCCAGCTTGCTTAACTATTACCAAATCATGATTTTTAACTTCTTGAAAAAGCCTGTAGGTGAAAATAGTCAGCCTTTTAGCTAAGTTTTGCTTTTTACTAACTGAAATTATATTTACATTGTCTACCTTTTCTGGCGCTTCTACGAATGCTAAAACTGTCACTATATTTTTCTCAGATAAAAGTAGACTTAAGTTTTTTGCGAAGGCTGCAGGATAGGCTGTTTCTGGTGGAAAAAGTGGAGTGGAAATTAGAATACGCATATAACAATTTTTGTTTATTACATTATACCACGTCAAAAAATTTCTAAACTAAAAAAACCAAAATTTCTTTTAGTTATTGTTCACAAAAAAATTATTTATCAAAATGGAAAATTAAACAGAGACGTTTATTTTGTCCTTTGTTTAGCGCACTCGCTGCGACTTTTTGTACATTCTCGGATTGTACATACGCAATTTTAGGGTATTAGATAAAATTGTAAAATCTTTCTTGTTGCTAATTAAATAGCTTCTCAACCAATCATTATCGTTAAGATAATTTATTTCAAATTGAATAAATTCACGAACAGCTTCCGCTACCCGTGCCTTGTTACGACTTATTCCTTGTTATAAATCTTACCTTAGACCATGTTAGACATGGGCTTCGGGTACTATTTACTTCCCTGAATTGACGGGCGGTGAGTACAAGACCTGAGAACGTATTCACCGCGGTTTGGCTGACCCGCGATTACTAGCAATTCCGGCTTCATGTGGGCGAGTTGCAGCCCACAATCTGAACTGGCGGACAGTTTGAAGGATTGGCTCAGGGTTACCCCGTCGCGACCCGTTGTCTGTCCGATTGTATTATGTGTGTAGCCCAGGGTGTCAAAGGGACATGCTGACCTGGCGTCATCCTCGCCTTCCTCCCCCGGGAGGGGGCAGTCTCGTGTGACACTTGTAACACACGACAAGGGTTGCGTTCGTTACCCCACTGAAGGGAACAGTTCAAACCACGAACTGACGACGGCCATGCATCACCTGCTAAAGAGCCTTGCGGGGGACCTATTTCTAGGCCTTACACTTTAGTTTCAAACCCTGGTGAGGTTCTTCGTTTACAATCGAATTAAACCACATAATCCACTGCTTGTGCGTCTCCCCGTCTATTCCTTTGAGTTTTAATCTTGCGATCGTACTTCCCAGGCGGCTCGCTTACCGCGTTAGCTTAGCCACTGTAGGGGTCGATTCCTACAATAGCGAGCGAGCATCGTTTAGGGCGTAGACTACTGGGGTATCTAATCCCATTCGCTACCTACGCTTTCGTATTTCAGTGTCAAGAATATGCCAGTATACTGCCTTCGCATTTGGTGTTCCCATATATATCAACGGATTTCACCCCTACACATATAGTTCCGTATACCTCTCATATCTTCTAGCTATGCCGTTTCGGTTGCGGACCAAAGGTTGAGCCTTTGGATTAAACAAGCCGACTAACATTGCCACCTACATACCCTTTACGCCCAATAATTCCGGATAACGCTTGGACCACTCGTATTACCGCTGCTGCTGGCACGAGTTTGGCAGGTCCTTATTCATGAGGTACCGTCAATATACTTCTTCCCTCATAAAAGATGTTTACATGCCGAAGCACTTCATCCATCACGCGGTGTCGCTCCGTCAGACTTTCGTCCATTGCGGAAGATTCTCGACTGCAGCCACCCGTAGGTGTGTGGGCCGTGTCTCAGTCCCACCGGTGGAGGTCAGGCTCTCACCTCTCCTAAGCGTCATAGCCTTGGTAAGCCGTTACCTTACCAACTAGCTGATACTGTCCAGGCCATTCCCCGAGTGATAAATCATTACTCTTGCGAGACCATCGTGTATTACCCCACCTTTCGGTGGACTATTCACGGCTCGGGGGTATGTTCCTAGATATTACTACCTCGTTCGCCACTAAACTGTCAGACTTTCATCAATCGCTCACCTAGATCGTATTGCTACTCACTAGACTTACTTTTAACTTCCATCTGATTAGTTCCGTTCGACTTGCATGCCTTATCCACACCGCCAGCGTTCATCCTGAGCTAGGATCAAACTCTTAAAATAAAAACAGGACAAAATAAAGCTACTTACATTAGTTTAATTTCTCATACAGCTTTCTTCTGTTGGACTTGATAGACCTACTTGCAAAAGCTGTATGCATTCATTTGTATCGATATTTAATTTTCAATTAACAGTCCTACTATATTAGCAGATAATAAGAAAAAAAGCAAGCGTTCTGTATTACTCATGATTAGTTGTCTATTATAGACCCCTATATCTTCATCCATATTATTACTCCCTCTCCTTATCTATCTCCCTTTTATACACCTTAAGATGCGACCAGAAATGTGTGATAGTGGATTTGTTTTTGGTGGCACTTTTGACAAAGGTATCACGACTTCTGGCATAGATTTTATCAGTAATAATATTTATAAAATATAAAGCTCGTACCACTAGATGAAAGGCATACTGAGTAGCAAATTTATAAGATTTGTTTATCTTTTTCAAAATAAATTTATAAAACATTAAAAAGTATTGAGAGAGGAGCTTGATATTACTATTATCCTTTACTACCTCTATGTCTCCACTTTTTATTGATCTATATGTAACATATACCAAAGCCAAAATAGCGAGCATGCTCGCGATTATTATAGATATTAGGATTGTTTGTAGCATAAAAATTTATAACTCATCCTACAGAGGCTGGTCTAGATATTATACCTCACATACTCCACCAGCTGTACATTCTCACCAAACTTTGACACAGAGGCATCGAGGCGACCCTGTACCGTGAGCGAGGCATCTTTGATAAAGCTCTGGGCCATCAGCTCTTCTCTGCTTTCGGGATTCATAGCACATATATGCATAGCTAGATCATAAGCTAGAGCTTTGAATTCATCATTTTTACCTACGAAGTCGGTCTCACATCCTAGCTTCACCATCGTGCCTATTGTCCCTGAAGAGTGTATATAGGCCGCGACTGCGCCCGCCTCTATATCACGATCTGCACGCTTCGCAGCCTGTACCGCAGAGCGCTCTGCGAGGGCGGCACGAGCGGCAGTCTCATCTCCACCATTTGCATCCAATGCCTTCTTTATCTCAGCGAAAGATAGGCCAGTATCTTCTCTTAATTTCTTTACTGTATCCATATTATTTTTGCAAAGCATTTTTGATAACTTCTAAAAAGTACTCCACCGAAGCGATAGATCCATCATTGCCGATCACAGGATAGGATAGCTTGGCTATATCACAGTCGGTGTTGGATAGTGATATCACAGGCACTTTTGTCAGATTAGCTTCTGTCACTGCCATGTCCTCATGACGTGAATCGACGATGACTATCGCTCCTGGTAGATTGGTCATAGTGGACATACCACCGAAATTTTTATCCAATCTGGCGATGTCACGCTCTATCAATAGCTGCTCCTTTTTAGTATACATAGATAGTTCGCCATGCTCTTTCTTCTTTAGTAAATCATGTAGCTTTTCTATTCT
>JAYTYR010000093.1:0-2079 GCA_043742265.1 bacterium
CCACCTATAAGGTTTTTGTTTATTACAAATTTAGAAGTTTGTATAGATTGATCTTTATCTTCTATATTATTTTGGCTTTTTATCAAAGAAATGAGTCTGTCATCCAGCTGAAAAGCTGACTCTACCACTGGTATAGGATGCCTCTCACCATATATACCTTTTATATATTTCATTATTACTGGCAATAGCATCATTGAGCCATTACGATCTAGTATAGTACATAGCTCTTCGCTACTGACATTATGATCGAGTACGTACTCGGCTATTTGTTTGGCTTTTGGCATATTTATATTACTTTATAATCATTTAAAATAAAAAATCTTATGTTTCTTTTCTTATTAAACTTTTTACAAAAGCACTATTGATATCTGCTGTCATATGATCGCGTAGCACTTGATGTATGATGCTTTTTACTAGTGATGGCGTACGACCGGCGACATCATCGAGGGCTTTGTCTGTAGCTTCATCTATCTCTTTGTTAAGCTTGTCTCGTAATGTATCTCCGTCATGTTTGGCCTTTAGTGTGATGTCACGTGCTGTGGCTTCTGCTTTGGATATCGCTACTGCTATTATGGACTGGCCTTCTACTCTAGCAGAGAGTATGATACTTTGCTTTTCATTTTCTGCTTGATGCAGCTTCCTTCCGGCCTCTTCAGCATTGATCAGTCCTGCCCTTATCTCTTTATCACGATGAGCCACTACTTTATTGATTTTCTGGAAAAAAAATTTATTAAGTATAAAAAGTATAATCAAGAAATTAATAAAATTAAACACTGCTACATGCCAATTAAATCCAATATTACCTAGTACATCTAATATTCCTTGCATATTTTATATTTACTTTCCTAATGCAATTTTATTTTAATAAGAAAAAAGCCACAAAAGCAAATATAGCTGTAGTCTCTGTCATGGCTACCATAACTATCATTTTGGTAAATATACTACCCTCCACCTCTGGATTACGGCCTATAGCCTCTAATCCTTTACCGATAAGCATACCTTGACCGATAGCAGTACCTACCATCGCTAATATACATAAACCTTTTGCAATATATAATGCTCCTTGTGCGTCCATAAAATAATTTGTATTTAAATAATTAATATCTTTTAATTATAGCATTTTTATTACTTCACCACAAATAACAAATCTCTCAATGGGAATGAGAGATTTGTTGGAAACAAGATGTTATTTCTTGGCTACCTTTTTGACCGCCTTTTTGACAGTTTTCTTGGCTACCTTTTTAACAGCTTTTTTAGCAACCTTCTTCACTGTCTTTTTAACAGCTTTCTTGGCTACTTTCTTTTTTGCTACTGCCATATATTAAAGTATTACAAACGAGAGCCATTACCGGTAATGTGATCATTGACCAATGATCGTAACTCTCTAATAATCAGTATGACGCCAAAGTCTACTATATACAATAGCTGCAAACACTTTGCTTGTGGATAACTTTAAGATACAACTTGCTAATGCTTCGCATTCGCAATTTGTATCTTACTTTTTACTTTTTCTACCATGTCTCTCTTTTCTCTATGCCATTTGATAGAGTATCTATGGGCCTCACTATTAGCTAATAATATAGCCTTCTCCAGTCTTTCTTTATCTACTTTACTCAGCTTGCCATCTGTCATAATAGCTCCTATTATTTCTTTAGCTTTATGCTTGTCATCTTTGACCACTGCCACGGTCTGTATATCTACAATATTACTCATGTCGCCTTTTACACTGTTTTTCTGTATGGACAATAGAGCGTTATCTCCGGCATTCTTTTGTCCTATACCTCCATCCCAGACTATGAGGTCAGGTAGGCGCCATTCTTTATGCTGCATACGTCTAGCTATCATATCTCTGATACCGGCATAATCATCATTGATATTATTTTCTAAAATAAATTTCCTATACTCGCTAGGCATCTTTTTACCACCCTCCACCACTGTCATCACTCCTACTCTATCCGTACCACTGATATGAGCTATGTCATAGGCCTCTATGCGATAGCTACTATCCCGCCATTCATTTATATCATCATTATTTATCAAAGCTATATCGTTAATATGTTGCAGTCTATATATAGCATC
>JAYTYR010000094.1:0-2585 GCA_043742265.1 bacterium
TCACTTGAAAATTATAATTCGATTATCTTTGCCAAGTCCGGTAGTGGTAAAAGCTATACTACCAAGCTCGAGATACTACGTACTCTCATGTTTGATACCGAGGTCATTATTATTGATCCTGAGCGTGAATATGAATATCTTACCGAAGCTGTGGGTGGTAGATACTTTGATATTTCTCTCACTTCACCACACAATATCAATCCATTCGACCTTCCTCCAATCGGTCATGACGAGTCTCCATCTGATGTACTCAGATCCAACATCGTCAATCTCGTAGGGCTATTTCGTGTGATGCTGGGTGGTCTCACCCCAGAAGAGGACGCGATGGTGGACAGAGCTATCAGTGAGACTTATGCTCTCAAAGATATCACTCCTGGTGAGGACTTTTCACATATATCACCACCATTACTTTCTGATTTTGAATCAGTATTAAAAGGTATGGAAAACACTGAAAGCATAGTAGAAAAGCTCAGTAAATATACAACAGGATCCTGGTCTGGCTTCCTTAATAATCCGACAAACGTAGACATAAACAAAAAGTGTGTTAGCTTTTCCATACGTGATATGGAAGATGAGTTAAAGCCTGTCGCTATGTATCTAATCACTCATTATATTTGGAATACAATACGAAAAGATATAAAGAAAAGATTATTAGTGGTGGATGAAGCCTGGATCATGATGAAAAGTGATGACACAGCGTCTTTCCTTTTTGGTCTCGCCAAACGTGGAAGAAAGTATTATCTCGGCCTTTGTACCATCACTCAAGATGTAAATGACTTTTTGAAAAATCAATATGGCCTACCAATAATTACAAATTCCTCTATACAGTTACTTTTAAAACAGTCACCCACAGCTATAGAGTCGGTACAAAAGGCTTTTAATCTGACAGAAGAAGAAAAATACTTACTATTAGAATGCAATGTAGGGGAGGGTATATTCTTTGCTGGGCAAAAGCATGTAGCGGTCAAGATAGTTGCTAGCTACACCGAAGACCAGATAATAACTAGCGATCCCGCACAGATAGCGAGACTAAACTCTTTAAAATCCACGATTCCAACACAAGCTCCATAAAACAATTTAATTTTCATGTTATAATACATTTATGAAAAAGTATTTTTTATCAAGTGTTTTTTTAATAAATATTTTTGTAACTATATTTATTTTTTTGTTAGTAGAATGCGTGTCTTTAAATAATACCCTCGCACAGAGTGCCAGCCTACATAGTGTGGTAATCACTATCGACCCAGAATATCCTATACCTGGATCTATGGTAAAAATAAAATTTGAAACATATCAATTCGACACCGATGTCGCAGACATAGTCTGGTATTATAATGGTAAACCTATAGATAAAGGTATAGGCAAGAAACAAATAGAAATTAAATATCCAAGTTTGGGTGTCACAGCCGAGATACGTGCAGTCGCTACTTTAGGTGGCGTTGGTGGGCAAAATTTTACTGGGGGGAGAGTGTTGGGAGGCTCTACAGTAAATCTACTATACACACCGATAGATTCTTATAAGCCAGTATGGTACGGTGGAGCCTCATACCCAGCAGAGGGAGGACAAGTAAAGATGTATGCCGAGGCTTATTTATATAGCGAAGGCAAGCAGATACCAACTGATAATCTCATTTATAATTGGAATATCAATGAAGATCCACAGCCATCACTATCAGGCATGGGCAAGAAAACCGCCATTATAGAAATGGATCCCATAGTCGGTGAGGCTTATGTCACTGTGACAGTGAAAAGTCTCGATGGCATCTATGAGGCCAAAACATCCGCTCGTGTTATTCCTATCACTCCTTCTTTACATATATATTATAATAGTAACACTGTATATCCTACACATGTAAACTATGACTATATAATGAAAAGCGCCGAGACCATGTTATCTGCTGAGCCATTCAATGCTCTCATCGATCGTGATATGAAATACTCTTGGAGTGTAAATAGTATATTGGCCAATAGTACAGCCAAGACTTTTATTATGAGACGTCCTGCCTCCTCTCATGGACAAGTCAATATACATATAGAATATAATAATGACAAAAAACTGTATCAAACTGGTATATATAATGGTGTTATTTACTTCGAATAAATAATATACTTCAAAGATTTATTTTCTTAAACAAATTAAATATATGGCTTATAATTTTATATATACAATAAATGGTCGCACGAGCAGCAGCGACATGTATGAAACTAGAGATGAGTGCTATGTGGGACAAAGCAAATTTATTAATAGCAAAGAAATAGTGGGGTCGGTAAACAATGTACAAGTACAAAGCTGTAATGACTATAGTAATGAGGGTGCATTCACTACAGAAATATACAATTTCAATACTAACGCTAGTCAGTATACCACTAAGAAATTAGACTTGATACCTGATGTAGTCAAATATACCATGTTAGAACCAATAAATGGTAATGATAAAATAGACGTGACGGAGAATGGCTTCTCCAACTACATACAATCATCCTTTAATGTCATATTGGGTGTAATAATAGTTATAGGAGTGTTTAGAATAATGTATGGGGGTACTATATTCCTTACTACTGATATAGTAATGGGTAAAATGAAA
>JAYTYR010000095.1:0-4111 GCA_043742265.1 bacterium
ATATGGTGGGTTGCCTATCACACACATTATTGGAAATTCTGATTTTACTTTAGAGGCCAACAAAGACTCTGTACTGATAGCGTCTTGCACACCTAATTGTGTAAACAAACTTGTGTGTATACTAGTATCCCCAGCAGGGTCTAGAGTATTAGTCAGGTACACGCCCAATCTCTCATCCAGATTGACTACTCCAGTATCTGCTAATGTCATACCAAGTTTCAAATGTGCTATGGTGTAGCTTGCCATCATTAACTCAAATCCATGAAGGCGAGGCAAAAGGTCTGACTTCACATAACTCTCCCACCTACCCTCTTGACCTTTGAAGCTTTTATAAATATGTAATATTGTCTCATTGAGAAATGTACCTGTACCTGTAGCCACATCCAATATTTGTACTTTATGATACTCTTTATCTACCTTTATCATTTTGCCTTTATCATTTATTTCTTCTTTTTGGACTTTTATTTTACTATTATCTGATAGACCTTTAACTATTCCAAATTCATTTTTTAAAATCTCATCTACTGATCTCACGATAAAGTCCACCACTGGCTTTGGGGTGTAAAATACACCCATTTCCATTTTCTTCTTAGCATCATACTCTTGTAGGAAGTCTTCATAAAAATGTATAACTGGATCTTTGTTGTCTTTCTCCTTACCATAAAAGTCATGAAGTAACTTATGCACATCAGCATGAGTAAAGACTTCACAGAGTTCATCTACAATATAACGCAATCTATCAGGAAAAGATGCCCCTGCTATATGATCAAAGAAAGAAGCCAGAAAAGGGTTGGTTTTGGGCACCAGATCACGAGCCTCTACCCTAGAAAAAGTGTCAATAGACTTGTCACTGTATCGTGCTGCAAAAAGTCCATACACTAAAGTCTGTGCATACATATCTGCAAATTTATCATCTGTCAGATCAGACACTAGACTCTGCTCTACCACTTTTTGTATCTTTACAATATCACCAAATTTATTTTTATCATCAACACCATTTTTATTTTTTATCAACATGTCTATTACATTAGATCGTATACGCTCAGCTTTACCTCCCATTATACGAGCTAGCTGGCCACCACTTTTAATCGGTTCTTTATGTGTAGATACAAAGTCTAAAATCGTATGGGAAAGAATATTTATAGAATGACTATTATCTTTTATTTCTATAGATAGATCTTTTTTATCTATTTGACCTAGAGAAATTTCTTCTCCATATTTCTGTCCATGTCTATAAAATCTAAAATTTATATAATCACTTATTATAAGATTGTCATATCCAAAATACCTGTTAGCTTGACCAGACTTCTCTGTTTTATTTAAATCACCTTCTACTGTTTTAACTTCAATATATAGTACGTATACATCACCTTTTTTAACTACAAAATCTGGTTTATTTCCATTAACTACTCTTTGATCATGCTGCACAATATATCCATCTGATCTTTTAAAAATACTTTCAAGGTAATTTTGAAAAGGTGTTCTATAAGACATTTCTGTACTCATTGGATCACTAAAATATTTTTTTATTTCACTAATATAGTTCTCCATGTATTTTATTTTATTTCTTTTTCAGCACTCCTTTCAGATAATGCCCAGTATGGGAGTTTTTATTTGCGGCGACTTGTTCTGGGGTGCCGCTAGCCACGAGGAGTCCACCACCTATACCACCTTCTGGACCGATGTCGAGTATATAGTCAGCGCATTTGATGATGTCCAAGTTATGCTCGATCAGCATTACGGTGTTACCTTTATCTGTAAGCTTGTTTAATATCTCTATGAGCTTCGCTATGTCATCATAATGTAGGCCGATAGATGGCTCGTCAAGGAGGTATATAGTTTTTTCTACATGTGTCCTATATAGCTCACTGCTGATCTTTACCCTCTGTGCCTCACCACCTGAGAGAGTAGTAGCGCTTTGGCCTAATTCTAAATATCCTAAACCTACATCGTTTAATGTCTTGACTCTATCATATATGGCAGGTATATCCGCAAAGAATATCAAAGCCTCCTCTACTGTCATCTTAAGTATGTCATAGATATTTTTACCTTTCCACTTGACTTCTAGCGTCTCTTTCATAAATCTCTTGCCATTACAGACGTCACACCTGACATACACAGTAGGAAGGAAGTGCATCTCCACTGCTATCTCACCGTTACCATCACAAGCCTCACATCTACCACCCTTAACATTAAAAGAGAAACGAGATGGTCTCCATCCACGGAGCTTGGCCTCGGCAGTCTCAGCAAAGAGATCTCGCACATGTGTCCAGCATCCAGTATATGTAGCTGGATTGGACCTCGGAGTCCTACCGATAGCTGACTGATCTATTAGTACTACTCTACTAATATATTCTGCGCCACTAAAGGACTGACAATTATATATCTTGTTGGTACGTTTTGACCTTTCTAGTTTTGCTTCTAGATTTTTATTTATTATTTCATACATGAGTGTACTTTTACCACTCCCCGACACACCCGTAATACAAGTGAGCTTACCGAGTGGTATCTGTACATCCATATTTTTGATATTAAAAGCGTGCCCACCTTTGATGATGATTTTACCTATGTCTTTTGTCCTCCTTGCAATAGGGAGTGGTATTGATTTCTCACCTCTCAGATAGGCTAGGGTCTGTGATCCACTTTCATTTTTCTTTGCAGTCAATAGCTCTTCTAGATATCCTGACACTATCACTTGCCCACCATGTACTCCAGCGAGTGGCCCTATGTCGACTATATAATCGCTAGCAAATATCGTATCCTCATCATGCTCTACGATGATGATCGTGTTACCCATATCACGTAGCTCAGTAAGAGTCTGTATCAGTTTGGCATTGTCTCTTTGATGTAGCCCTATGGTGGGCTCGTCCAATACATACAGAGCGCCGACCAGCTTGCTTCCTAGCTGTGATGCGAGTCTGATGCGTTGAGCCTCACCACCAGAGAGAGTATCAGCTTTCCTATTGAGTTGTAAATAATTAAGACCTACATTGAGCATAAATGATAGCCTAGACTGTATCTCATTGATTACCACTTTGGCTATTTCTTTTTCTTTATCTGTCAGAGAGAGATCTGAGAAATATTTATTGGATTCATCTATGCTAAGATTTACTATATCTATTATATTTATTTTATGTATATCATCTAGATATACGTGCAATGCCTCTTGACGTAGCCTCTTACCATCACAATCCTCACAAACATCAAGTGCACCTATATACTTGACCCCCAGGCCATTACAAGTAGCACACGCTCCATATGGAGAATTAAAAGAAAATAATCTCGGTTCTATCTCTGGGAATGAGAAGCCGCAATGAGGACAAGTAAATTTGTTACTCATCACAGTGATCTCACCTAGTATATCTATTTCGAGTAGACCTTCGGATTCATTTAGCGCATGCTCCACCGCTTCTCTCAGACGCATCATTGCATCTTTGGCTATATCCTTTTTCTTTAGCTCGTCTATGGTGATAGAGTCTATCAATATAGAGATATTATGCTTTTTATTTTTATCTAAAACTATTTGCTCACGCAGACTTTTCTTTACTCCGTCTATCATCACTTCGCTATATCCTTTACCTAGATAGTCATATAGCATCTGATAATACTCGCCTTTACGTCCACGTACTATCGGCGCAAGTATATTTACATTGTGATGACTATACTCTACACCCATGACACTAGTGCCAACTTTCATTCCATTATTTACATCATGATATTTGATCTTCTTGATTTTATCCATAATGAAATTGACAATCTCTTCATTGGTAAGCTTTTGTATTTTATGTCCACAGTCCACACAATATGGCTTACCTACACGTGCATATAGTACGCGCAGATAATCGTATATTTCGGTGATAGTGGCGACAGTCGATCTGGGATTACGACCTGCAGACTTTTGATCGATAGATATAGATGGTGAGAGTCCGACGATTTCGTCCACATCTGGCTTTTGCATTTGATTGAGGAATTGTCTGGCATAAGCGGACAAGCTCTCCACATACCTCCTCTGACCCTCTGCGAAAATAGTATCAAAGGCAAGTGAAGACTTGCCTGATCCAGATAGACCAGTAAACACTATCATTTTGTTCCTTGGCATCTCCACAGTTAT
>JAYTYR010000096.1:0-10061 GCA_043742265.1 bacterium
TAGAGGCGGTGACTTATGCAAACTAAGCAATTAAGTGAACATGCGTTATGTGCTAAAGAGATCCGCAAGCAGTTGAAGCGGGCTTATCCTGAAATAAAATTCAGTGTAACAAGTGATAGTTATAGTGGCGGCAATGGGGTCAATGTTAGCTATGTCAACGGGCCTTGTATTGATGATGTTGACGCTATTATATCTTGCTACCAGTATGGGCATTTTAATGGTATGGAAGATATCTACGAATATAGTAATACTGATAAAGGGATACCACAAGTAAAATTTGTATCAGCTTCTAGGAATATTAGCAAGGATAAATATCTAGAGCTTGGAGCAGCTATCATAGCTAAATACGGCTTGTCTATTCCTAATCCAAAGTCTCAGCAAGACATGCAAACGTCATACCCTGAACTGGAAGCTAACCTAAGAGCGGGCTGCTGGAACCTATATACGACTGTTCATAGGCAATATTACAAGGAATATATAACATGATAGCAACTAAAACTAAATTAAACTGGCTAAATATCTGGCAAAAAACCCGTAGTAAGTATTTATTGCGGGCTGCTGAGCGCGAGCGATTTAGCAGATTGGCAAAAGAGCTAATTGGATATCGAAGAACTGAGGATCTATTGATATTAAGCCTGCTAGTTGCGGGTTTGGTATTTATTATAGGTATCTGCTTCTAAAATAAAGGAATAAAATAACATGAAACACAAGAGATATACAATCCATAGCATAGCGAAACCGCATACTTTAGATTTATATGACATTAAACTTGGTAAAGTTTGGGCAAGGCTACCACTTGACCATGCGATAGCAGGCTTAGGCATAGAAGTTTTATCCGAATTGCTGGTATGTTTTGCGAATATAAATCCAATTAAAAGAAAAAAACAAATTAATTTACAAGATGTTGACGGCACTTTTCTTAATTACGGTATTGAGCAAGAGCTAATCAAAGAAGGCATAATCAGTTAAATTAAATTAACGACATTGCTGGGGTTTTCCCTAATAGTAAAATTGAAAATCTGTCGATAAGTATCTTAGGAGATAAAAAAATATGAAACTTAAAATACTGATAATGACAATACTAATTAGCACCACAGCAGTAAATGCTAGAAGTGCTGAACTAGAGATCCTAGCAAGAGAAAATTTAGAGGCTGAAAGATATAAAAATCAGATTCAGGAACAAAGTAAAGCAATGAACAAGCTTAACAAGCATGTGAAAAGCCTACGAAACAAGGCTAGAATCGCTTTAGAGGCTGCTAAAACAAGAGATGCGGCCCTTACTGAGGTTTTGAAGGCTGAGCAGCTCCTAGCTGATTCTAAAGTGGGTATTTACGAATATAGACAGGTCGATTACGAATTTGATGCTACTGGTAAAGAAACCTTAGCTAGATTAAAATAAGGAGTTAATATGGATATTTACAGTGAGTTAAAAAATGTTGAGAATGAAATGTCAGCAATAATCTTAGAAGCTGCGGCTGGTGACGTGCATCTTGCTAATAAGCTAGAAGCCGAAAAGCTAAAAAAATTACAAGGTCTATCGGAAATATTATTCAGTGCCAATAACAACGGCATTGTCTACATGCCTTTTGCAAGCCTTGTGAGACTTCTAGCAGGTGTCACCTTTGCAGATTTCTATGATCGAGCCGAAGAAATTAAGTTAATGTATAAAAACATTAGATTCTTAGACAAGTGCATGGAGGCTTCGAAATGAAAATATTACAGATACTTATCTTACTGGCAGCGATAGCATTTGGAGCATTTGGAGTGATACAGCTCCAGAAGCTCACAGGAGCCCCGAAAACTAGCAGAAGTGAACTCAGATATCTAAACTGCATAGAACAGGGCAAGGAAGCCAACCAGTGTGCCTCTGAAGAGCTGTTGCTTCGAGGACTAAGCTGCAGATCTTGAAATTGATAATTTTGCGGGTAGTTTTCGAAGCTGCCCGTTAATTTTTTTTAGTTAATGCCAAAAATCCTAGCAAGCAACCAATCAACCTGAATTGAATTTTGAAACAGCTCCGCTAGTAACTTAAAATCTTCTCTCATCTAGCTATAAGCTTACTACCAAAAATCTAATGCCGCAAACTGAAAATCTCTCCTAATTTCTCTAAAAAAAAAGAAGCTCTCTCTTTTCTTTCTTTTAAGAAGCTTTTAAGAATACTTTTAAGGGGCTGAGAGTTGGCTCTGGTGGCTCTAAAAATATAGCAGGACATATCAAATATCGGATTAGCTATACCTTAAACCGGATAAACTATACCTAAAATCGGTTCTAGTTATACCTTAAATCGGATAATTTTCTACTAGCGATACCTTGGTATATATCAGGGTATATGCTATGATTTAACTTGTGGTAGAAAGACATCAAATTGCTATTAGCAAAAAAGCTATGAATGGAATAGTAAATACTCTTTTTTCCAAGCGATTTTGTTTGCATTTAGTTATAGCGATTTTAGCTAAAATTAATCCCAAAAATGAGGATATCTCTCAGTTAAAAAATATAGTTTTAGACCTCGCTCATCTTAAAATTAAAATGGGATTAGTCGGGAATGACGTTATCCCCATGCTCAAAAAAGCGATTAAAGATATTATTGGCTCCCCGGTAGAGTTCGAAGATGATAGGTACTGGACAGTAGTACCTTTTATAGAAGCACCCCTCCTTGACAAGCAAACTAGACTTATAACCGTAAGCGTTAATGAGTGCTTTTTGCCGCATATTGTTAATCTGAAAAACTTCTTAGAGCTAAAAGAGAGAATCTTAGGCGCAAGCTCTAGGGCAATTCTATTTTATGCAGCAATAAAATCAGTACACGCAAAAACCGTTTATCAAATTACACCAGAAGAACTGCAGTTGGCTTGTCGAGTGCAATATTCAGACTTTGGTAACTTTAAGGCGAAATTCTTAACTCCAGTTATTGCCGAACTTGCCAGTTGTAATATCTTTATAGATTTTCAAGAGCATAAGCTCGGGCAAAGGGTTGATTATTTAAGTTTTACCATTAAGGAGCCAGCTCTCCCAGCAGACCGTATGCCCGAAATCGACTTACATAATTCGGTACAAATGTCAAGGGTTGAAGCAACACCAGATACTGATATTCCCACCACTGCATCTATCAAATCTCATAAGTCTAATGAAGTCCTAGAAAACTTTAGAACCATAATGAAAAAATCTGCAACCCATAAGTTCTTCAATGAAGATCATAAGCTGGTCATTACAGCATTAAACACTTTTACCCTAGAAGAACTTAAAAAAGCAATTACCGCATTCAGTCAAGATACATGGGAAGAACGCCCTAAACACTCGGAGGTTAAAGACCTATTCAAAAATAATCAGGTAATCCAAAAGTGGGTTAATGCCTATGACCCTAAGACCAAATCACCATCAGTTAGAAGAACTCTTACTGATGAAGAGTTTAAGGCGAAAGTTAAACGAGATTTTGGCGAACAAGCCGAAGAAATGCTAAGAACGGGGAAATATTAAAAGGAAAATCATGACCCATCAAGAATACCTAAATCAAAAATCAAAAATATTAGATTCCCTCTCCACTGAAGATAGGAGCTTTTATAAAAAATTGATTGATGATTGTCACTTCAAGGAAAAAAATAATCAAGTAGCTGGTAATGATAAAACTATGTCTGCAAAACAAAGGGGCTTTTATTATGGTTCTTATCAAACTGCCCTTGAAACTGCCATTGCATTTGAAGACTCTATCGGGCTCAATCAATTGGCGAAATCATTTGCCAGGGCTCAAGCCAAAAGATTTAAGTTCAAACTTGCTATTTAGATTAAGCAGAATTAACACTACTCACTACCCAGCAATGCTATTTATTACGGGGTAATAGTAGTCCCGATGATAACCTAATCCTGAGTAAGATTTAAAACTGCTTAATTTATCTCATAATGCCAATTTCAGAAAACGATTGGATCAGAATTATAGAATTGCAGAAACGCTCCAAAGAGATTATCGCTTGGATCGGCAAGCTACCAGAACGTGATGAGGGCTCCCTGGAACACCGTAAAATACTCCACGAGTTGGACAACATAGACGAAACTGTTAGAGGGCTTAAAAACGAACCTAGGGTTCCCTGGACGAATATATGAAAGAAACCAACATAGAATTAATCTTGCCTGGTCAATGGGCCAGTGCTGACGGTAAGCTTAAAAAACTTACAAGCATGAACATAGAATATTTAAAGAACTGCCTCAAGATGCTTCAGGTAGCCTTAGAAAGATGGGAAGCCAGCAATCCCGATAAACCCCTGTTCCAGATGTCCACAGAGCCACCACACGTCAGCAAACCCCGTATCTATGAATTAAACTTTGACCAAGTTCAAGCCAAAATTGAAGAACTGAAAGAAGTTATCAGGATTAAGCAGAATTAATATTCAGTAGCTTATATGTGTGGTACTATAAAGCACAGGGCAAGAAATTATGAAATACGAAAAAACACTAGACGTTGCTCACATTTATTGGTCATACAATAACTTTATTGAACTATCCAAAAAACTGGTTAAGAAGCTAGGACTCAATAGCCTTAGTGAATTGATTAGATTCCTGATTACTGATGCTTGTCTAAAGCACGACATCATCAACAAAGAAGAGCATGAAATTTTAAGAGCTTTTGCAGCAGGTAAAGCTGGTGCAAATAAAAGGAATAAATAAAAACAAAAGGAAACAATATGAAACGTGTTAAGAAAATAGAAGCAGAAACCCTAGCAGATATCGCTTCACAATTGGATTTGGCAATTAAAACAATCAGCCCATTCAATGTGACCAGCAATATCGCTAAACTAATCAAATACTCAAAATCAAGCAGCCGCAATAAACTGTTTGAAGTTAGAAGAAGAATAGATGTGGCTCAACAGCAATTGCGTGGTGCTGTCCAAAGCCTTGAAAGATTTGAGGTGGTAAGATGAAAATGTCAGACTTGAACGATTCACAACTATATTCATTTTATAGATTGTCAAAATCAAATACGTTCTTCACTACGATTGATGCACAGACAATACTAGACTACTTCACTACAGATCTAGATATGTACCTAGACTGTATTGCTGATGGTATAGTGCGCTTGCTCAACAGTCCTACCGCTAATCATAAGTTTGCAATAGAGAATGGTAAAATTGCCATAACCTTCGCAGCAGAAAATGATATAGATTTGATCACAATCCTGGTAGATGGTGACGGTATCACAGCAGAGAGAATTAGAATGAGTGAACCAAAGCCAGAGCATCATTTCTCTGGTGGTACTCTGGTGAAAACCGAACTGTTCCAAGATGTTGAGCATCAAGATGATTGCACGTCAGAACTAATAGCAGAGATTGGTTTGTATGAATATGGACTAAGAATCCTAGCGCATACAATCCTAGCTCTACAAAAGATGAAAGGAAATAATAATGGATAATGATGTAAACCCCGTGTACAAAAAATTAGCTCTAGCGAAAGCTGCAATTCACGCTAAGGGAAAAATCAAGGCAGAAGGGCGTAACGACTTCCACAAATATGACTACATAAAACCTAGTCAGATTCTGGATTTGGTTAATCCCATACTAAGCGAATACAGCTTATTTGTTACGTTCAACTTAATAAATATGATTAGCTTCCCTACCAAAATTGCAACATCAACAACTAAGGATAGTGTTAGAACAGACTCGGTCAACGAGAGTCCAGACTACGGTGTAATTATTGAAGCACGCGTACAAGATGTTGAAACTGATAACTTCATTGTCAACAATCTTTATGTACCACTAGACAAGTTCACACCGCAAGGTTATGGAGCCGTACTTACCTACGTAGAACGCTACTGGTATCTTAAGCAATTTGGAATCGCTCAAGATGATGATGATATTGATACGAAAGAACAGGTTAAGAAGTTTTCAAGACCTGCAATCTAAAAGTTATGGAGCTGTTATTTTCTACAGCGTTTCAATAGGTCTGTCCGAGCCTACCAGCAAGTCGGGCAATTCTTAAAAAGGAGAATAAAAACATGAAAGCATCGGATTTTGAAATAGGGATTATCAAACAAGAGAAAGAAGGCTATCGTCCAAAATGGCAAGGCTATCTAATCTATAAAGGTGCGCCAGTATTCGAAGTAATTGGCGACCACATCAGAGGGAAAGATGATACTAAATCAGACTTCATACCACTAGATTTTGTTAGCGAAGAAGGTGCGCCAGAACCTGACCCTAGCGAACGCAAAGACCCTGATATCGGTATGCTTTGGTTTAACTACGTCAAACAGACCAATAGTTATACCCTTAAAGGTACTATTAGTCTATTCGATAAAACCCTAGTATTCCCTGTTGATGGCTGGCTGGCAACAAGACAGACTAATGGTTTTGCAACTAAAGCCGTTAGATTATCAGTAGATAGTTACTATACAAAGGATGAGTATTTTGCAAAGCTTGCGGAAAGTGGTAAGTCAATGCCAGATTTTAAGTATGAAAATAACTTAGATTACACTGATGAAGATCTGGAATTGTTACATCAGAGTCACCCAGAGTTTGCAGAGTTCTACAAGAATTATTTTCAAAGTCAAAAGCGTGAGAAGGTAACTACTACTAAGAAGTTCATACTGCCTAAAATGATTCCAACAATGACTCAAGTAGTAGAGAGAGCTAAGGTGACATCAGGCGTTACACCTCACATGGAGGATGTAGCACCGTTCTAAGAGAGAGAACCATGAAATTAACAAGCGCATTATTCGTATTATTCTTAGGGCTCAAGCTCTGTCACGTTATCGACTGGGCATGGATATGGGTATGCGCTCCGTTATGGATACCACTAGCCCTAGTACTTGCCATCCTATTCCTCTACGGGATACTCTGGACAGCAATAACAGGCTTTGTCGCATTAATAATCACAATAGTAACAGGAGATAAAAAATAATGAAAATTACAGAACTACATTTAGAGAACTTCAAAAAATTAAAAGCAATTAATTTAGACTTGGAGGGTAAATCACTAACGCTGACTGGGCCCAATGGCTCCGGGAAATCTAGCGTTATTGATTCCATCTGGATAGCTTTAACCGGGAAAGAAGTTCCTGACAATCCAATTACTCAGGGTGAAGATAATGGTACTATTACGGTTAAAATTAAAGAAGATAGCGGCAACGAACTAACTGTTCAAAAGAAATTTACTCTTGATACTAGAACTTTAACGGTGCGTAACTCTGATGGAACTAAAGAGCCAAGTGCCCAAGCCTTTTTAGATAGAATCATTGGTAGGATTAGCTTTGATCCGTTCGGTTTTATCCGTAAACAACCAAGAGAGCAAAAGAAATTCCTTATGGATTTACTGGGTTTAGACTTTAGTGAGCTTGATAAACAGAAAGCTTTATATAATGAAAATAAATTTACTTCAGAGAAAGAAGTTATTCAATATCAAAATACTTTAACTGATTTACCCAATGTTGATAAAGGTTTTGAAACCGAAAGATCCGTTAATGAAGCACTCGAAAAACAAAAAGCTATTAGTGATGTTAAAGCTAGAGCTACTAAAATAGAACAAGAAATTTCTATGGCTCAAAGTAGCATTGTAACTTTCAACACTAATATTGGTGCTACTAAAAAACGTATTGAAGAATTACAAGCGACTATTGTTAGCTCTGAAGCCGAAATTGCTAAAACCCAGACAATGATCGCTGGTCATGAGGAAATTCTAGTTAAAGAGAAAGCATACCTAGCAACTAATCCACTAGAGGATGTTGATGCTTTGGTTAACGAGATTCAAGTTCATAACAATAATCACAGAGTATTTTTACAACGTCAAGCTACTAGACAGCAATTAATTAAAGCTCAAGAAGAAGTTAAGAAATGGACTGAAGAAGCTAAGCGTGTTGAGGAAGCTAGGCTTGCAACTATTAAAGAAACTAAAATGCCAGTCAAAGGTTTAACTTTCGCTGAAGATGGTTTACTTTATGAAGGCTTGCCGGTTAATGAGCAGCAGTTATCACACGCTAAGCTCATTGACATTGGTGTACGTATATCAATGGCACTCAATCCGGGTCTTAGAATTATGCGTATTAAGGATGGCTCTTTGATTGATACTTCTACTTTAACGGCAATTAAAGCTGCTGTTAAAGAACAGGATTACCAGTTATTTATTGAGAAGGTTGCCAATACTGGTGAGATTGGATTTGAAATAGAGGAATTATAATCATGGATAAATTGAAAACTGATGTTATCGATAATGGCTTGGTGGTAGCAGGCGTAGAGCTTAAGCCAGAAAGAGAGGAGCTTTATATTCAATGAAAACTGATAACTATGTTGCAAAAATTATGGCTCGTTATTCTGTCGAACAAGATGAAAAGTGGACAGAGATTAGCGGAACAATCCCCTTTGTTAAGATACCTGAGGGTTGGGAGATTTGTTTTATCCCACCGTTTGCTAGAGCTGTTGCACGGTTCATTGTTAAAGTTCCAGGCTCTACTAATAGGGTTTCAGTGTATCTAGATTTCTATGATGCGCTTGGTTGTATGGGTCAGCCCTACTGGGAAGTTTATAACGTAGGTGGCTCTAGTGATGGGCCTGAACGCTGCTTACTGAACGAGACAGAAGAGTTAATTAGATTGATTGAGAAAGAATCAAAAGGAGTATCTGAATGAAAGAATTGATTAACAAGAAAATAGAAAATATATATGTTACTGAAAGTGAATTATTGTTTGAAACTGAAGATAGTTTTATCAAATACCATGTTAACGCTGATTGCTGTTCTAATTCTTATTATTCAGAGATAATGCACCCAGATTCAATACTGAAGCATGTTGTAACCAGTATTGAAGAACTAGAAGAAGAATGTGGAGAGCCTACGATTCAAAACTCGGATACTCTTTACGGTTATAAAATTAGTTCTGATAAACAAGAGGGATTAAGTAATTGCATCATAACCTTTAGGAATAGCAGTAATGGTTATTATGGTGGCTCGCAAAGCCTCTCTGGAATTTATGAGAAAAAAGATTTCGGAGAAATAAAAGATTGCACACACGTTAAAGAGAACTATATAGCTGATTGGAGGGCCTTCTAGAATGAAAGTAAAAAGAATATGCACTCGGTTGAAAACTAATCATGGGCAAACAATGGAAATCAACTATGTTGGTCAAAATGGCATTTCTTTAATGATAAAAGATTCAGTTACTAACTCAACTCAAACAGCCTTATTGTTTGGAGATGAAATTGAAACACTTATCAATCTGATAAGAGAAACTGCAACAGGAGAATTAGAATAAGTTAGACGTTAAGGGTGCGAAAGCTTCCCTTATTCGAGCCCGTGAGCCCCGCGGAGTGTCTTATACAGGGGCAATTAAAGGAGAAAATAATGAAGAAAACAATAGCTGTAATTGCAGCGATAACAATGGCACTAAGTGTTAGTGCAGCAGAGAACAAGGTGGTTAGTTTGAAAGTAACTAAAAACTTTGCTTTCAGTACATCAACAGCGTTCCCAGGTGCGGTACTAACATCTGATGCAAATGGTAAAGCAGCGTGGGCTGATGCTCCAGGTGTATTCGGTGAGAATAGTAGCGGTGCTTACTATGATGGCAATGTAGGTATTGGTACTCAGTATCCACACTACCCGCTATCAGTATTCGGTACTACTTACTTGCAACACTTGAGACTTGCGATACCAAATAGTCCAGCAAGTACAGATAGTTGTGAGCAGGGTTACATCGCATGGGATGCAAATTTTGTGTATGTTTGCGTGTTGCCAAATACTTACAGACGAAGCGCGTTAGTAGCTTACTAATTCTATTGACGAATAGATGGCGAACCTTAGCCACTGATTTAGACAGTTAAAACAGGCGTGAGCCCCTGACGTTATAGGGGCTCTTATTAAAAGGAAAAACATAATATGAGATTCAGTTACGTAAAATATGATGAGGCACACCAAGTTCTACAAGAGAGCTTCAAAGTAAAGTTTGAAGAACTTGAGAGCATGGCTTCGGTGATTCCAGAAGGCAGGGCCAAAAGCCTATTCCTAACTAAGCTTGAAGAAGCTTACATGTGGACAGGTAAGGGCATTAGAGATAGTCAGATAGAAGCTACTAATGCCGCGCATGAACCAGCG
>JAYTYR010000097.1:0-5021 GCA_043742265.1 bacterium
CAATAGGAGGGCCGATGGTCTCAAAAATTAAGCAGCCAGCGTATATATCAAGGATCGATAGGCTTGGCTGGAATGGCTGGCAAGTGCGCTATGCTGGGATATCAAAGTCATTCTCTGATCATAAACTTTATCCTCAAAAAGAAAAACCTGGTGAATTCGGTGGGGCAGCAGCAGCATTAACTGCTGCGAATAATTATTTGCTGGAGTGTATCGCCAGTATGCCCGCACTCACAGGTTTGCAAAAGGTCAATAGTAAAAACAAGGGCAGTAAATTGCCTGTAGGCATAAGTTTAAGCTGTCGCCATCGGACAGGTCTGCCGAATGAGTACTATTTAACCATGAATCTACCGCGTTTTGGTATCAAGCCCTTGCGGCGTAGCATCTACATAGCCAATGCAAATACTTACACGCAAGGTCACTACGACAGGGCATTGAATGTTGCGATCGTGATGCGAAATAATGCCACTACTGAATATCAGGGCCACATCACGGCCCACAATCGTCGCAAGGTCGCCGATCTTTGATCCACAATATTCATCACGATTAACACATACCGACGGTATGTGTTATAATTTTTATATGGAAAAGAAAAAGACATTAATAATATATCACGCGCATTGTCCTGATGGATTTGTGGGGGCGTGGGTAGCGAGGAAGGTATATGGCGAGAGTGCTGAGTACAGACCCATGAAGAGAGGAGAAGTATTGCCAGATCTAGAATATTTTAAAGCTAGAGATGTATATGTAATAGACTTTTCTTTTACGAAAAATGAAATACAAAATATAGAAAGTGTAGCGAGTAGGCTAGTCATTATCGATCATCATATCAGTAGTAGAGCAGATGTAGAAAGTGCGAGAGAGCATGTCTTTGATTTGAATCATTCTGGAGCATATTTAGCTTGGTTATACTTTTTCCCAAAAGACGAAATGCCTATTTTTATAAAATATGTAAGTGAAGGTGATATATATAAAATCACTTTGTCAGACTTTTATGATTTGATGCCTGCCTTTTATGCTCGTACTTTGACATGGGAGCATATAGACGAGCTGTGCGAGCTATTCGCAAATGAGTCTGGTCGTGCACAGCTGACAAGAGAGTCTAGCCTTATAGATATGTATAAAGATAAATTGCTAGCCGCTCCACTCGACTCTGTACATTGGATACATTTTGAAGGTATCGATATACCAGCAGTCAATGTGTGTCTGCCAATGGATGAGATCTCGGATCTATTACACCGTGTTTATGATATGTATCCACCTGTAGCCATGTCATATAGATGGGATGACGGAGAGTGGAAGTGTAGTCTACGTAGCAATGGTAGCTTTGACTGTGCTGCTATAGCTATTAAGTATGGTGGCGGTGGGCATCGTGGGTCAGCTGGCTTTGCTGTATCAGGCGATATGCCTTTACCATTTGCAAAAGTTTGTATTAAAATTGAAAGTGATATATAATTATAGTAATTTTATGCCCCCACAAATGCCAAGACTAGCACCAGTACTTAAAAATGGTACACCAAATATAGATAATGATAGAGTAAGTGCTGGTGACGTTTTGTCTGGTACGCAAAAAAGACATGAGATTATT
The DNA here is from genome assembly GCA_043742265.1 of bacterium. Taxonomy (GTDB): domain Bacteria; phylum Patescibacteriota; class Minisyncoccia; order Phycocordibacterales; family UBA5272; genus JAMIGE01. The sequence goes on from JAYTYR010000097.1 coordinate 1,586, forward strand.
TATAATAAAATAGGTCAAGAAATATCCACCGCTAAAGGTTTTAGAGATATGATAAATATTTTAAATACTTGGAAAAGTAGAGAAAATGATTTAGATGTGAATTTAAGATCATCGCTAGATATGATATCAAAAATTAATAATGCTATCTATGTTATAGTTAAGATAATCGCTCCTTTAGCAAAACAAAGAGATGTTGCAGGTCTTGATAATCTATTAAAACATTTAGTATCGAGTGATGATCCAGTATTTGAAACGACTGACAAAAAGAAATTTAATTTGACAAATGATGAAGCGTCTTTTGGTATTCTGGAAAAGATTAGAGTAATTTTGAGCCACATGATAGCGTCTGATAATCTATCAAGTGTAGATATCAATTTAGGTGTATCAGCAATAGAAGAAGAGTTTAAGGATATTGATGGGTTGGCTTGACAAAAGTATTATAGGTAGTAATATATAGATATATGAAGAAAATAATACAAAACACTTTTGGGAAAGTTCTTGCGATGTCTAGCAAGGCTACCGTTATGGCTTTTGCCGTGTTACTTTTAACAAATAATGCTTTTGATACAAATTTAGTTTCTAATGCCTATGCTCTCAATGGTGATATAGATAATAACAACACTAATACGACATCATGTATAAATTTAAGTTATGATATGCGCCGTGGTAGTAAAGATATTAATACTAGTGGCGATGTAAGCAAATTACAAGAAGCAATGGTACAATTAGGATATTTAAATATAGACCCTACAGGATACTTTGGTAATGCTACATACTCTGCAGTACAAAGATTTCAAACTGCCAATGGATTAATTCCTAGCGGCTATGTAGGTAGCTATACACGCAATGCGGTGCAGCAAGCTACATGTAACAACAATAACAATAACAACAATAACAACAATAATAATAACAACAATAACAATAATAATTGGAATTATAGCATCAATCTCACACCCACATCTTTGTCTTCTATTATTTATGATAAGGATAGTAACGGACTACAATTAAGAGGTATTAATTTTAGCGATAGTTATAACTTCTACAATCTTACAAGTAATAATGTATCTATATCGAATAATAATATATTAGGCATATCTGCCACCTTGGACTCTTGCGGAGGGGTATATGGAAATACAAATACTGGTCCTGTGTATGCAAAATATGCTATGGGAGCATGCACAACAAATAGTGCTCAAAAAATATTAGTTGTAAACTTTGCAAATACTAACTTAACAGACAATTCATACTACTACTTTACGATTAGGATCAATCAAAATGGTAATTATGTAGATAAGCAATACAGCTTTACTTATAAAAAAGTAATGATAAAGAATATTTGTATTTATGGTAATAGTAATAATTGTGGTAACGCTTGTGCTTATAAATATATAAGTGGACTTTATGGATGCTATACAGACTATAATACTTTATGTAGTAACGCGTACTATAATAATGGTGTGTATACTTGCGACAATGCAAATTATTTTGATAATAATGGAAGTGTAAATATAAATAATAGTGGTTATAATAACGGGTACAACAATGGCTATAATGTGAATGGTAATAATGGTATAAATAATAGCAATGGATACTACTACAATGGGACGCGTATACTTTATTAAAGATAAACTCAAAATGGTGACCGCAAAGCGGTCACCATTTTGAGTTTATATGCTATAATATATATATGGAAATAAAAGTAAATGAACATTGGCAACATTACAAAACAAAAGGTATATACAAAATATTAAATATAGGAAAGTTGCAAGCAAAAGAAGAGACTGGTATAGATATGGCTGACTGTGTAGTGTATCAGTCTATAGAGGATGAAAGAGTGTGGGTGCGACAAATTGATTACTTTTTAGAAGAAATAAAGATAGATGGAATAAAAATTAGTAGGTTTTTAAAATGTGATATAAAATTATGTCACAAAGATTTTGATAGTTGGAATATTTTAAAATGTAAATTAAATAAACGGCTAGTCTTTGACGAGCAAAATAAAGTTAATATTTTAGCTAAATCTAGAGAGCTTTGGTGGTGTCATGTGGGTATTAATATAGGCAGCGAAGAAGATGGCAAACATTCAGAATATGAAAGACCTGTTGTTATTTTAAATAAGCTAAGTCCGGTCACATATCTAGTCGTACCCACAACTTCAAAATTTAAAAATCAAAAGTATAGAGTTATTGCAAAAAGTAGTAATGGTAAATTTTCTTATGCACTCTTGGATCAAATAAAAGTTATAGATGCAAGAAGATTAAAAAGAAAAATCGATGTGATTTTAGAAGATGATTTTAATTTGATTCTTAAAAAAATTAATACCGAGGTATTAAATTGCGAAATCCCGCTTGCGCGGGATTTCTCGGAGCCCGAAGGCACTGTAAATACAGTATAGCAGATACAGATCTTTTGTCAAATAAAATCTACCACCTTTATGAAAATCCTACACCTTATAAATAAAATTATCAATTGGATACACATCAACATATTAAAAATAAAAAAGCATAAACATCCTTTTTTGTTTTTTATACATTTGATTAAAAGTAAAATTATATTTTTACTTGGTGATAATTTCCCTTTTATCTTAACTTTGCCTTTGTTTAAATATAGACGTAATAATTATTATTTACATTATGCTCAAAATCAATTTTCTAAAGTATTATATACATATCCTGATATAGTGAGGCATCCAGATGATGAAGTGTTCCTTTCTGCTTATTTAAAAAGTGGTGATAATTACATCGACATCGGAGCTAATATCGGCACCACTACTTTGACAGCTGCATTAGCTGTAGGAGATAGCGGCCAAGTGATAGCCTATGAAGCACATCCAGAAACTTTTAAATATCTAATCAGATCAGTGATGAATAATGTCACATTGATATCTAGAATAACTTTACACAATGTAGCGTTGGGTCAGGAGCGAGGATATGTCAACTTCTCCAATGTAAAAGGTCATGATGATATTAATCATGTAATGAATGATTCTTCCTATGAAAAAAATATCTCCAATACAAAAAAAATGAACTTAAGTATGAATAATAGTAAAGTATTAAGCGTCCCGATGACGAGACTAGATGATGAATTGTCACCGTCACATATAGATCTCATAAAAATAGATGTAGAAGGATATGAGCTACAAGTATTCAAAGGAGCTAATAAAGTGCTAAACAGAACAGACGCCATTTTCTTTGAGGTATTTGATCATAATTCTCATATGTTTAATTATGAGTCTAAAGATGTTTTGTGTATGTTGTGCGATGTTGGATTTATTATTTTTACTATTGATATAGAGGCTCAAACTTTATATGAGATAAATATAAAAGAGTACAAAGGCTCACCTAAATGTGAGAACATGATAGCCGTCAGATCTATTGATGGCTTACAAGCCAGGACAGGATTTAAGGTAAAATAAACTCTGCTTGACTTTTATTAT
>JAYTYR010000098.1:0-17380 GCA_043742265.1 bacterium
ACTAATACTAATACTAATACTAATACTAATACGATTACAAAAGCAAATAAAATCAGAAAAGATATAGTGAAGCTCTCAGATATACGGCGGCAATATTATTATTTCTGGGATTACCTATATACAATGGAGAAAAAGAACAGACAAATAGATAATAATTTCCCTTTTAGTTCATCAATTGCGAAAGAGCTAAAAGAAAAAATTAAATATATGGACATGTCCAATATAGATGTATGGCTGACACAGATGAAAGAATATTCTGTATACTTTGGTTATGATAAATTTGCTAATTTTATGCGTGATCTACGACTAGCCATCACACTAGAAGAAAGGACGCCCAATATATATGACGTGATGATAGTGATGGGAATAGAGAGAGTGATAAATAGACTATAAATATGTTATACTATATTTAGTATAAATGAGTATCAATCTCTAACTAAATAATCATGAAAATATCCAACAAAATAATATTAGAAGGCTTACTATTAGTGGTGCTACTATTCATATCGTATTATCTATATAAAATAGGCATGAACATGAGGCATGATATACCGATTATCAAAGGTGAGGTTGCAGATGACACATCGTATAACAGTTCTAACCCTACTGTTTCGACTATAGACGGGAAAAGCTTTTTTAATTTGGATATAAATAAAATGAATGAGTTGGCAACTTTTACAGAGAGTGTAGGTAATCTCAAAGTTAGTATAGAATATCCAAAATACAAACCAGAAATGCTAAATGAATTAAAGGCAACATATCAAGCTTGGAGATTAAATGTGGGTGATATATTAGATGATACATTATATGCTACTAATAGTGGAGCGTCACAAAATCTAGAATATATAGTAAATTATGAAGGCGTAAACAGTATAGATACACAGATAGGTATAAATAACGATATTAGTAAAAATAATATTAATAAAGTATATTCTTTAATTTTTAATACTTATACATATGCAGGCGGAGTACATGGCAGTAGTAATGTAGTGGCTTATACATATAATAATGGGATAAAGATAAATAATCTATATGATCTAGCTGAGGTCATAAATCCTAAAATTAATAGCAGACCTAGTGACACCACAGCTAGTGTTGATAGTTTAAAATATTTCTTTCCAAAAATTTATAATACTATAAGGCTGCAGTTGATAAGCTCTCTAAAAGAGAGAATGTCCAAAAAAGAATTAGATAAAGATGATTTATCTTGGTTGGATACTGGTATAAGTTATAATACTACAGATCTTACTAATTATAATACTTGGTGGGTATATACAGGCAATTATCCAAATGCTATATCTGATAAAAATATTAGCACTAATTTTGATAAAAGTACCAGTACTAATCCGGGAAAAAGTACAAGTACTAGCGCAGATAAAAGTGTGAAAGTGCCTCTAATCAACATACACATGGGTCAATATCAAATAGCTCCATATGTATATGGAGAGTTTGATGCTCAGATACCTGTGAGTGAGCTAGCAAAATAGAACTTTGCAGCTAGACTCAGAATCTAGGAATATATTCTTATCACAAGTGACTATGATAATAATAGATTTCTTCTAATAATTATTAATGTATGATACAATGATACAATGTATAAGTATAAAAGAATTCATTTTATAGGTATTGGTGGTATAGGTGTATCGGCTTTGGCTAGATACTATAAAGACAAAGGTGCAGTGGTAAGCGGGTCTGATACAGATGATACTGATCTGACCAAAGATCTCAGGTCTGAAGGTATAAATGTAATGATAGGACACAAAAGTCAAAATATAAATGATGATATTGAATGTGTAATATACACAATAGCAATAGACAAAGATAATAATGAGGAGTATACAGAAGCAAAGAAAAAAATAAAAAGATTATTATCGTATCCAGAAGCTCTAGGTGAGCTTACCAAAAAGATGAAGACTATCGCAATATGTGGCACTCATGGCAAGACCACCACGACAGCCATGACATACACTGCATTAAAGGAAGCAGGTATGTCACCCACACTTATAGTCGGGTCACTGATAGACCATGAAGGCAAGAAAACTAATTATATAAAAGGTGTGGGTGAGTGGTTAATCATAGAAGCTTGTGAATATAAAAGATCATTTCTCAACTATGAACCAGAATATATATTGGTTACAAATATAGACGAAGATCATTTAGACTATTATAAAGATATAAAAGATATACGTGAAGCTTTTTTATCTTTTGCTAAAAAGCTTTCAAATAAAGGTAGACTTATAATACATACAGCCGAAGAAATAGTTTTTGCTGGTATGCATCCTGTGGTAGCTGATGATACAATAAAAAAAGAAGATATAAAGCTGACGGTGATAGGAGATCATAACAAAAGTAACGCACAGCTGGTGGTCGCACTAGGGGTAGAGATATCAAATTATATATGTGAATCAAAAGAAGAAAAAGAAATATTTAATAAAAATATTTTAAAAGGTTTAAAAAGTTTTATTGGTACTTGGAGGCGTATGGAATATAGAGGATATAGTGAAAATGGAGCCATAGTATATGATGATTATGCACATCATCCAAATGAAATGATACCGACACTCACAACATTGCGAGAGCATTATCCAGATAAGAAAATAGTGCTGGCTTTCCAGCCACATTTGCAGTCACGTACGCATGCTTTCTACGAAGAATTCATAGATGCGATGATGCTAGCTGATATAGTGTATGTATTGCCTATATATCATGCACGATCCGAGTATGACTATGGACTAAATAATTATAAAATAGTCGCTAGTATCATCGATAGGTATCGTGCTGAAGGCAAAGATATAGATGAATGCAAAGCTTATACATTGGGCTTTGATCATGCGAAAGAAGAACTTTTAAAATATGATAATTATCATGTCATAGTCACGATGGGTGCAGGTAAAAATAATGTGATAGCTGATGAGCTAGTAAAAATATAAGCGTATAAGATATGTCAATAACAACACATAAAAGTATGTATGAGATCTTCTTCAAAGATAAAAATGTAACCATGTTAGGACTGGGACTACTCGGCAGAGGTATAGGTGATGCTTTATTTATGATACCCCTTGTTAAGAGTATAATCATCACAGATAAAAAGACAGAGATAGAGTTACAAACATCTATAACAGAGCTTAAAAATAAATTAAGTAAAGAGGACTTTAACAAAATCAAATTTGTATTTGGAGAAAATAGAATAGAAGATTTTATCAATGTAGACTTTGTGATCAAGGCCGCAGGCGTGCCACTAGATCATGAGTGCATAGCTGCCGCCATCGCCTCTGATGTGCCTGTCTATATGTCAGCGGCGTTGGTGGTGGATTTAATATACAAATACATGAATACGTCTTCTTCTTTCCCCCAAGGGAAGGAATCAAAAAATACGATGCAAAGTAATGTAAAAGTAATAGGGGTGACTGGGACTAGAGGTAAGAGTACAGTGACTATGATGATAGCACATATCCTAGAGACGGCAGGCAAGAAAGTGCATCTGGGAGGAAATGTGCGAGGAGTGGCCAATTTACCTTTGCTAGATAAAATAAAGACAGGTGACTATCTAGTGTTAGAGCTAGATAGTTGGCAGCTACAAGGTTTTGGTGATCTAGAAATAAGCCCAAATATAAGCATTTTTACTAGCTTCCTCGATGATCATCTCAACTATTATAAAGGAGACAGAGAGGCGTACTTTAATGATAAAGCCAATATATATAGGTGGCAGAAAGAGGGGGATATTTTGATAGTGTCAAAGCAAATGCAAGATGTAATCTTAACTCTTAATCTTTCTCTGGATGAGAAGGAGATTATTAAAAATACTAATGTACCCACTCCATATATAGGCCCGATGCAGCTAATAGGTGTACACAATAAAGTGCTAGCTGGACTAGCATTAGAGGCATCTATCAGACTGGGTCTAGACTATGATGATATAATAAAAGGTATAAGAGACTTTAAGGCGGTAGAAGGTAGGTTAGAGTGTATGGGTGAATTTATTTTTAATAATAAAAAAATAATAATATATAATGACAACAACGCCACTACGCCAGATGCGACGATCGTGGGGGTGGAGGCAGTGAATGATAAATACAAAAAGTCATGCATACTCATATGCGGTGGGTCAGACAAAGGCTTGGGTCTATCAAAAATGGTCTCAACCATTTTTGATAAGAGTAAAGTAAAACATTTAATTTTATTAAAAGGTGCGGGGACAGAGAGATTAAATATAGATCTCACCTCCAGACCCTTTCTGAAAGAGGGGGTCGCTCAATTCGAAACTCTCTCTGATTGTGTGGAGAGAGCGGTCATGGTGGCAGAGGATGGAGATGTGATACTTTATTCACCGGGCTTTGCCAGCTTCTCACCTTATTTTAAAAATGAGTATGAGAAAAATGATGAATTTGTAAGATGTATAAAAGAGATAATCAAAATTTAATGTCTTGCATTTAGGGCTGTTTTGTATTAGGATGTGGATATGAACAGCGAAATTATATACAGACATATATTACAAACATATTTGCCAGCGACATCTATTCATAGTGAATTGAGGACACAAAACTTTACAATCTCTGATATGGTTATAGTATTATTGGTTGTGGCTAGCCTCTATATATTTATGAGATCTAGAGTGACTGATATGGGTATAGTAGCGAGTGAGAGTAGGGTGTGGAGATCGTTAGGAGTATTTATTATAGCTATACCTTTGTCTATAATGCTCTCAGGAGTGACATTAGGTGCTGTAGTATCACGACATATATTGAGACGACATATCACTATAGACTGGTATAGTGTGATACTAGGGTCTATAGCGATGGTGGTGATATCATATGTACCAATAGTGAATTATCTTGTTATGGGTGTATTGTCTGTAGTCACTCTCGCGGCTATTATGCATACTTATATAGTGAAAACTTCTGACACTTTGTTTAAAAATTAGATATAGTGTATAATACAAATATATTATACGATCAGAACAATTAAAAATATGATAATCACGTATCACGGTAAAGCACATATCAAATTACAAGTGGGAGATCTCACTATCGCTTGTGGTCCAGTAAGTAAGGAAAGCAAGAGAAAACAGACCAAATATGGTGCTGATATAGCTCTTATCCCTATGGATATGGCTGATTATAATGGGGTGGACAATGTCACTCACGGCAGTAAAGAGCCTTTCGTGATTAAGAGTGCAGGAGAGTATGAATACAACAAATTCTTTGTCAAAGCTTTTTCGACTCCATCTGTGATAGATGGCAAAGAGTATCAAAATACTAGCTTCATTTTTAACCTTGATGGTATACGTGTGCTATATCTAGGTGCCATACATCAGATGCTAGCACCAGAGCACAAAGAGATAATAGATAATGTGGATATAGTTTTCGTACCTATCGGTGGCGATGCTCTATCTCTCAACCCATACGATGCCAGCAAGCTTGCTATGTCTTTGGGGCCGAAAGTCATAATACCGATGGACTATACCGAGGATTTGTTGCCAATATTTCTCAAAGAGTCAGGTGCTAAAGTAAAGTTAGAAGGTATAGAAAATGAAATCAGTGAAAAGCTAACTCTCAAATACAAAGACATATCAGCTTTAGAGTGTGCGGTGATGAGATTGCATGAGATGTAGCCTATTTGGACAAAAGTAAATATAAGGAATAAAAGCGAATATAAGGAATAAAGTAAACATAAGTGTTACAATAGATAAATATAAATGAAAAGCTATATACATTATTTAAAGAGGCAAAATCGATATGTGCAGGATATGTACGCTATAGCCTTTGCTACTGTCGGGACATTGATAGCATCTATCTTTTGGTTACAGTATCATTACCATCTTTTCACTCCAGAGTACAAGAGATTAGAGGTACTGCCATCTTTACAAATAAATAATGCGACTAGTACTGAGACTAATTATAAAAAATATGATCCAATAGATAACTTTTATAAAATTTGGAATGAGGCGAAGTGGGTAATGAAAGAAAGTCCTTAGGGCGGCGGTAGGGAGTAAGGGCTTGGGTGTAGGTCTAGAATGTGTTATAATGTGTATAACATGGAAGAAACAAGGAAAAATGTGATCAATGCACCGATCATCGACGAGATGAAGAAAAGCTATCTGGACTATGCGATGAGTGTGATTACTGGTCGAGCGCTGCCAGATGCTAGGGACGGGCTAAAGCCAGTACATAGACGTATCCTGTACTCTCTACATCAGCAGGGACTCACGCCTAGTGCCAAATTTCGCAAGTCTGCGACAGTAGTCGGAGACGTTCTAGGTAATTATCATCCGCATGGTGATGCATCAGTATATGAAGCGATGGTGAAGCTGGTACAGGACTTCTCGACTCGCTATCCACTGGTGCTAGGTCAAGGTAATTTCGGATCTATAGATGGTGATAACGCGGCAGCATACAGATATACAGAGGCCAAAATGAGCAAGATATCTGAGAATATAATGGCAGATCTAGAATGTGATACTGTGGACATGAAGCCCAATCATGATGGTACAAAAAAAGAACCAACAGTGATGCCAGCTACTGTGCCTAGTTTACTTTTAAATGGGACTCTCGGTATCGCGGTCGGTATGGCGACTAATATACCACCTCACAATATGCGTGAAGTCATAGATGCTACTACACATCTGATAGATCATCCAGAAGCTACTACTGACGATCTATGTAATTTTGTAAAGGGGCCAGACTTCCCAATGGGGGCTGTAGCCTATGGTGAGGCGGATATCAGACATGCCTATGCTACGGGTCGTGGTGGTGTGATGGTGCGTGGTGAAGCTGAGATAGTAGAGACCAAGAATGGTCAATTTCAAATTGTGATCACTTCTATACCTTATCGTGTGATCAAAGCGACTATGATAGAAAATATAGCCGCACTCATAACTGATAAGAGACTAGAAGGTATCAGAGATATGCGCGACGAGAGCACCAATGATATACGTGTAGTGATAGATCTAAAAAGTGGCACACAACCACAAAAGGTGCTTAACTTTTTATACAAACACACCGAACTTGAAAGTACTTTTCATTATAACATGGTCGCATTAGTTAATGGTGTACCACAGACACTCACTCTACGTGCCGCTTTGATTGAGTTTGTAAGTCACAGGAAAGAGGTGACGCGCCGTCGTGTCATATTTGAGCTACGTAAAGCCCAAGATAGAGAGCATATATTGCTAGGACTCAAGAAAGCTCTAGACCATATAGACGAGATCATCGCCATCATCAAGAAAAGCAAAGATACTGATGACGCGAGAGTAAATCTAATGAAAAAGTTTGACTTTAGTGAGCTACAAGCGACAGCTATATTAGAAATGAAGCTACAGCGTCTCGCTGGTCTAGAGAGAAAGAAGATAGAGGATGAGCTAAAAGCCTTACAGGTATTGATCACCCATTTACAAGAACTTTTGGCCAATGAAAAGAAAATGCTAAAGCTGATCAAAGATGAGCTACTCGAGGTCAAAGAGAAATTTGGTGATGCACGTCGCACTACTATAGTCTCTCACAAAGCCAAAGACTTTAATCCAGAGGATCTGATAGCTGACAAAGAAGCGGTACTAGTGTATACCTCCGGTGGATATATCAAACGTACTGATATGGAGGAGTTCAGAGTACAAAAAAGAGGTGGGGTAGGAGTGGTGGATCTAGATACCAAAGAGGAGGACTTCGTCACTATCTCTCTCACTACTAGCACACATTCCGATCTACTGTTCTTCACTGATCGTGGTCGAGTCTATCAGATCAAGATGTATGACATACCAGAAGGCAAACGTGCCACTAGAGGTAAAAGTATACAAAATTTCATACAGTTGGTCGATGGTGAGAAAGTTACTTCTATACTATCTATGAGTAAAGAGGCAAAGAAAACTGAGCAGTCAGCTATCATGATGATCACTAGGAATGGTGTAGCCAAAAAGTGCGAAGCGAATTCTTTCAAAGACGTGCGACGTAGTGGTATCATTGCGATCAAGCTAGATGAGGGGGACGAGCTGCTCAACACCGTCTTTACTCATGATAATGATTCAGTAATATTGACGAGCGTAGAGGGTCAGTCCATACGATTCGCAGAGAGCGATGTGAGAGCGATGGGCAGGCAGGCGGGGGGTGTAATAGGTATCAAACTCGACAAAGGGGATGCTATAGTATCTGCCCAAGCCATACCAGCCAACAGTAAAGGTGCAAAGCTACTCATTATGACTAGCAACGGCTATGGCAAGATGACTTTGCTATCAGAGTACAAGATACAAAAGCGAGGTGGCAGTGGGATAAAAACTGTAAAGGTAACAGAGAAGACCGGCCAGCTCATGGTCGCCCGCGTAGTGCTCGGCGAGGAAGAAGAGATATTGGCTATATCACGTGGATCAGTGGTGATTAGGACTTCGATCAAGGATGTACCGACACTCGGTCGTGATACTCAAGGTGTACGTATCATGCGTCCCAAAGAGGGCGATAGTATAGCCAGCTTGAATCTGTTGTAGTTGGTTTTTATGTGTATTACTTTTTTATTTTATATTATGATCGTGTTATAATATATGCATGTCATTCCTCGCACCACATGCCGTCATATCTCAGATGCCAATAGTGAGTGGGGATCATGTATTAGATATTGGATGTGGATTAGGTGCTTTCTCGCTCGCTATAGTCGAGCACTACCCCCATGCCAATGTTATGGCTATGGATATAGACAGGGATAAGTTGGATATATTAGCAGCTAACGCGCTACGCCTCGGGTATTCTAATATACACACACTCGAGTGTGATCTGCTGTCACCCTGGCCCATAGAGACATTATCCATAGATGGAGCAGTGGTGGCGAATGTGATGCATGTATTAAATGGAGTCGATTTTGTGCTCTCTGAGCTACATCGTGTGATGAAGCCTCACTCTATAGCAGTAGTGATAGAGTGGAGTAGTGATAATATAAATATAGGTCCACGACATCATACTATATCAGAAAGCACGATGAGAGACTTGCTATCGCAACGTGGATTTAAAGTCAGAGAAAATATACCAGCTGGGACTTATCATTATGGACTTTTAATAGAAGCAATATAACATGGAACACACTTCACCTTTTAAAATAATAGTCACGGTAATCACTATTTTTATAGCTGTGTTTTCTTTGCTTGTTTTTAGCGGCAAGTTACCCTTCTTTCAAGGTGGTGTGTCATCTGGTCCTCTATATTCTGGTAAAGTACTGATTTGGGGTACCTTACCACAAACAGCAATGAAGGAATACCTAGACTCTATCACTACTCCAGCGATGGGCTACACTTTTGAATATCAGCAGATGGATACGAAAGGCTTTAATCAGTCGCTAGTACAAGCTCTATCCTATGGATCGGCCCCTGATATCGTCATTGCTCCGCATGATGTGATATTATCAAATGAAACTTATATCTCGGCTCTACCTTATGCCGAGTATAGTGAAGTCAAATATAAAAGTACATATGTGGATGCTGGAGCAGTATATCTACGACCTTATGGTATAGTCGCTTTCCCTTTGGGTATAGATCCAATGGTGCTATTTTATAATCGTGACCTACAAAACAATGCCGGGATAGTAGATACACCCAAAGACTGGAACACTATGCTAGGTATCGCTGAGAAGTATAGCAAACAATCAAGTGTAAAAGGGGTATTTACCACATCTATATTACCCTTTGGTGCTTATAAAAATTATGCTTATAACAAAGACATGGTGATGACACTCACTAACCAGCTGGGAGGCGAGACTATTTATAAAAATAATGGCAGCTATACGACAGGTTTTGATTTGCCATCGAGTATCAATGGCCCTACATATATAGACTCCGTGACGCGATTCCTCGCTGGCTTTGCAAACCCGTCTTTATCTAGCTTTACTTGGTCAGCGCGCATGCCTAATGCCTTTGACTCTTTTGTATCTGGTACACTTATGTATTATCCGGCTTATATCAGTGACAAAGCGTCTATAGAGAGTGCTAATAGTAAATTACCTTTTGATTATGTGTTCATGCCTCAAGTCCCAGACAAATCTTCACTCTATACTGGTGCTCGTGTGCTGGGTATAGCGATGATGAGTAGTAGTCGCAATCCAGTCGCTGCAAAGAGTGCCTATATGGCATTAGCTACCGATAGGACTCTCGCCAACAATATAGCCGCTGTCGCTGGTATGCCGAGCCCCAGGAAAGACACGCTCGCAGGGGTTGGCTCATCCGCCTATGTCGAAGTGATAGGGAAGAGCATATTAATAGCAAAGCCATTTTATGATATAAATAATGAATATAGCAGTAGTCTGGTCGATACTATGTTTGAAAGTATAATATCAAATAGATCTGAAATATCAACTGCAGCAGAGAAATTTGTAAAAAGTATCAAAAAGCTATATCTTATAAGTAATTATTAGAAGTAAATTATAAAAAATCTATGAACACTATCATTACCTGTGGCACCAGCGACCCATCAAGTAAACCTTGCACACTCGCCGATCTCATGATGACCACCAACAATTTAGCAACTTATATCATTACTTACATATTACCACCTCTCATTATGATCGGTATAGTCTATACCGCTATACGCATGCTGCTGGATATTAACAAGCCAGACGCTCTAGCCAAAGTCAAGAAAAACATAAGCTATATACTTTGGGGTACATTTTTTACTGTTGCTGCTTGGAGTCTCATGAGGGTAGCTCTCAATCTCATAGGCTGGAAAGGTGATATTAGCAATCCTTTAGGGTATATTTTGGGCATAGAGACAGCTTATGCGGCACCATTTGATAATCCATTAGCCAATGCCAACGTATCTAGCTTATTATCTAGTATAGCAGGTGGGGCGATGGTATTTTTTTCTATAGTTTTGGCTTCGACTATGATATATCTCGGTATACGATTTATGGCATATAGTGATAATCCAGACAAACTAAAAGAAACTAAAAACTATTTACTAATGGCTGTTATTGCTGGGATTATAGTTTTCTCTATTACATTTATTTCTGATGTATTGGTCAACACTTTTACCAAATTGGACACAGCCACCAAGTCCAGCGCTAGCACAAAAGGTGGATAATAGGAGGACAAAAGTCTTTTAATATATTATAATGTAATAAACAAATAAAATATGAAAGTGAAAATTATAGGTGCTACATTATTAGGCTTTACAAGTATAGTATCAACATTGGTCACGGCTAATGCTGGTAGCCCATTCGGGTCTGACGGAGTATTCGCTGTGCTGTTCTCTGATATGACCAAACTCATCTCTGGTGGACTGATCGCTCTCATTATCGGTATGACTATAGCTATGTTCTTCTGGGCTTTGTTTCGGGGTATGCTACGCTCTCAAGGTGCAGATGATATCAAGAAGAACAAGGATACTTTGATTTGGGGCATAGGTATATTATTTGTAATGGTGTCTATTTGGGGTATTATCATATTCTTCCAAGATGCTATATTAGGACCCAAATATAAAGGTCAGACTATAGATCTGCCAACTATACCATTATCAGGAAAGTCTTCTACAGGTAATACCAATGATGGTAATCCCATCACACCGGGGACTACAGTAAATAGTGGTAAAAAAGGAGTAGGCCAGTTATGTACCTATGATATAGAATGTACTACTAACTATTGTGCTTTAGAAGGCTCGGTAGATAGTAGTAACCTTGTTTGTAAAGTCAGACCATCAAATGCTCAGCCTTTACCATAAAAATTCATCATGACACTCAAAACATTATTAGAAGAGATCACCAGCACATTGGGGACTGTAGGTATTGCTTTTTTTATATCTGTTTTATTGGGTATTGTGTTTTATAGTCTAGGTCTACGTATGTATTATATGTCGGTCGGTACGCCTAGCGAGGCCACCCTAAAAAGTAACAACACTATGATTATCGGTAGTATTATGGCTTTGGCTGTAGTAGTGTCTATATCGGGGATAATGCTATTTGCAAAAGATATACTTACTGGTATAATTAAATAAACTAATATATGAAAACAACACAGTCCAAATTATTCAAAAAATTATCAACATTTATTTTATCAGCTGTATCACTATTTATTACTGGGGTAGTATCAGTATCTGCACAGACCGCTAATCCTACAGCTGCAGCCGGTGCCAATCTCCTCAGTCTAGTCGATCTCATGCAAGTGCTGGTAACTAGGATAATACCTCTAACCATAGGATTTACTGTCTTAGCATTCTTTGGAGTGATGATCAAATATATGGTATCGGCATCAGCCGATGATAAAGGCAAGATGTGGCATTATATGATGTATTCGGTAGTAGTGTTATTCGTAGAGGTGTCCATTTGGGGATTGGTAGCATTCCTAGGTAGTGCTACAGGTATCAAGCAAGGTGGTCAAGTGCCGATACCAGAGATACCTACAGGAGTGCGTACATATGATCCTTCAAAATGCTCAGTGATAAATGGCAAACAATGCTGTAAAGATGCTACTGGTAATTATGTGTGCCAATAATTATTTATAAAATAAATTTAAAGCATGAATGATAATATATCAGTAGTAGCGAATTGGATAATCACAGAGATAGCCAATCCAGTATTCGGACTATTAACTGTTTTATCCATCATCTATTTTATTATTATTGTGATGCAGTATTTCATTGGGTATAAAAATGGTGATGATCTAAGTAAGCTTAAAAGCAAGCTTATCTGGGGATTGATAGGTCTAGTACTGGTGACATCTTGCTGGACTATAGTGAGCGTGCTTGATGGGGTGAGCTATAAATAGACAGATATTAAAATCTAAGACAATATCTCTACGACCTTTTCTAATCCACTATCGCTTGGTAATACTATGTCGTATATATTTTGAAAATGCGCAAGCCTTTCATCATAATGTTTTTCTTCTTTTAACATATTAAAGAACCCTATAGTCAGTACATTTTCATAATTACTTTTATCTATCATATTTACATCTGCCTCTCCATCACCTAGGACTATCACGTTCTTATGATTCGTAGTCGTCGCCATCTCTTTTTTATTAAAGCTTGTAATTTGTGGCCTATTATAGCCTATAGCTTTACCATCTGCATCATAGATAAAGTAGTTCCCGATATCATATTTATCCACATCACAGTAATCTATGAGGCTTTTATAAAATAAAAGTGTAGTATAATGTAATGAAGTGGGATAGAGTGGAGTATCCCACGCATAATATGATACTCGGTCAATACATACATCAAATCGATCCCAAGAAAAGACTGAGCCTACCTGCGCGTTGGCGTAGTGAAGTGGGAGAAAAGCTAGTCATCACTAGCGGTCTAGACCAGTCGTTATACATATATACTTTGACTGAGTGGCATATCATAGCAGAAAAGCTGTCTTCACTTGGCTTTGCTACTCCAGAGATCAGGAGCTTTACTAGATTTATGCTAGCCAACGCTTATGAGATCGAAGTGGATAGTGCTGGGCGAGTGTTAGTGCCAGAAAGTTTAAAAAAATTTGCCAATTTACAAAGTAAAGTGGTACTCATCGGTATGCATAGACGCATCGAAGTGTGGGGAGAGGAGGCATGGGAGATGTATAGTCAAAAGGGTGCAAGTGAGGCCGAGATAACAGCAAATCGATTGGGAGAGCTGGGGATAATTTGAGGTAGAGGTAGAATGATAATAATATGAAAGAATATATACACATACCGATAATGCTGACAGAGTGTATGGAGGCTCTAAATATCAAGTCTGACGGTATATACGTGGACTGTACGACCAACAGAGGAGGCCACGCTATAGAAATAGCTAAAAAGCTTGATAAAAATGGGAGACTGATATGTATAGATCTGGATGCTGTAGCTCTATCAGAAGCAAAAGAAAGAATGGGTGTAGTAAAGTGTCATCTAGATTTTATAAATGATAATTATCGTAATATAGTACAGATATTAAAAGACCTGAATATAGAAAAGGTAGATGGCGTACTAGCTGATCTAGGTATATCCTCGGAGGAGCTGGATATATCGGGACGTGGATTTAGCTTTATGCGAGATGAGCCGCTATATATGACTTTTAAAGATGAAAAAGATATAAATGATGACACTGTCACAGCAGAATATATACTGAATAATTGGAAAGAAGAAAATATAGTAGCGATACTATGGGGCTATGCAGATGAGATGTATAGAGGTAGGATAGCGAGAGCAATATGTGAGGCTAGGAAAATAAAAGCTATCAAAAGCACTATAGACCTAGTAGAAATAATTAGAAATGTAGTGCCTGGAGCATATAAAAGCAAAAGGGGGAGTCACTTTGCTACACGTACATTTCAAGCTTTACGTATGGCAGTGAATGATGAGCTGGGAGGAGTCAAAGATCTAATTAAATCTTTGTGCTCGATACTGTCGACTGATGCTGTCCTAGCTATTATCACTTTCCATAGTACCGAAGATAGAATAGTAAAGATGTCTATCAAAGAAAATAATTTAGAACAAGTAAATAAAAAGCCACTCGTACCAAGCGATGATGAGGTAATCAGGAATCCAAGGTCCAGATCAGCCAAGCTAAGAATAATAAAATTAACAACGACTAAAAATGCAAAAAATAAATATAATATATAGTATAAGTGATAGGAGGAAGAAACTTTTTAGATCTGCTATGAGTGTATTGACTTTATCTGTAGTATCTTATATATCTGTACTATTAGCTATAGTGGTGACAGCTATCGATTATAAACATATAGCTAGCAGTAACATAGCCATAGCCAAAGACACTGTCGGTATAGAGAGGCAATACGCAGAAAAGGTAAATGGTATAGAAGAAAAGCAAATCTATGCCTTGGGATATGAAAAGGTGGATGCTAGCTTCGTGGTGCGTAAGGATAGTGATGCCAATTTTTCTTTGCTTTATGGACAATAAGACTTTTGATAATAGGTTAAACTTTCTATTTTTTGTATTTGTGTTTATAGCTATCTTTTATCTGGGTCGGCTGATCTATTTACAAATATATCAACATGATATGTATGTGGCTATGGCAAAAAAGCAATACAGTATCAAGCTTAGTGCCTCGTCAGATAGGGGGCGTATACTAGCTCAAAATCGCATTATAGGACCTACAGTAATAGCCGAAAACATAGAGGACAAATATACAAAGGACGGCAAAGATTATGCTGGGAATAAACGTGTGTATATACTAGGTGAAGTAGGGGCAAAAATCATTGGATATTTTGGCCATACCAATGACTCTTATCGTGGACTATATGGTATAGAAAAGTATTATAATGATATACTACAACGTGCTGACGGTGATGTATATGCCAATCTATTTGCAGAGCTTTTTGCTGATGTATCTGGTACTACTTTTAATAATGTAGATAGCAGGCGCGGAGATATAGTGCTCACTACAGATATAGAAGCGAGCCGCTTCCTTTATAAAACTTTAAATGAAATCAAAGACGAATGGCATGGAGACACTGTCGGTGGTATCATCATGGATCCGCGTGACGGTCGTATCATCGCCATGGATGAGATACCCAGCTTTGACCCTAATAAATATCAAAGTTATGCATTATCAACTTATAATAATGATCTTATTTCTGGTGTGTATGAAATGGGCTCCATCATCAAGCCAATCACGATGGCTGCAGCATTAGATGCTGGTGTAGTGACTTCAGACACCACATATGATGATAAAGGAGTGAGAGAGCTTAATGGCTATAAAGTAAAGAACTTTGATGGTAAAGCGAGGGGCGTAGTTGCTATACATGAGATATTGGATCAATCGCTTAATGTGGGTATAGTATTCCTTGTGGAGCGTCTAGGAATAGAACGTTTTGGTAAATATATGCATGCCTTTGGCATGGGGGATGAGACTGGGATAGATCTACCAAATGAGGCTAGTGGTCTCACAGAGAATATCGATTCGAATGTGCTAGTGGATGCGGCCACCTCAGGCTTTGGTCAGGGTATAGCCATCACACCACTACAAACTATAAGAGCTCTGGCCGTGCTTGGTAATGGTGGGCTCTTAGTGAATCCGTATACAGTCGATTCCGTAATCTATGCTAATGGCAAAGAAAAAAAGATAATACCAAACGAAGGTATCAGAGTGATACAAGCCTCCACTTCTGAGGAAGTGACACGCATGCTTGTACACGTAGTAGACCAATCTTTGAAAAAAGGGAAATACAAAATGGATCATTATGCTATAGCCGCGAAGACTGGTACGGCACAGATGCCAAAGCCAGGTGGTGGATATTATGATGATAGGTATTTGCATTCTTTCTTTGGCTATTTCCCGGCCTATGATCCTCAGTACATAGTATTCCTTTTCCATGTACATCCCAAAGGCGCTAAATACGCTTCTGACACTCTCACTGATCCATTTTTCCGTATTGTGAAGTTCCTCATCAACTATTATTCTGTACCCCCGGATAGGTAAATTGGAATGTGCCTTAAATAAGTTTGACAAAAGTAGTATTTTAATGTTAAAATACTTATAGGGTAAAAATACTCAAAAGCTCATTAACAGCTCAGAAAAGGAGGTCTTAAATGACCAGTCTTTCAATCGCTCTCAACCTTGCTGGTGCCGTAATTGGCTCGGCTGCTGCATGTTTGTACGGAGTCAGGATTTGGATGGGTAAGGAGCAAGCAAACCTTGCAACTTGGTTTATCATCTTCATTTTGGACTTTGTTGGCCTGTACTTGGCCTACGCTACCAAAAAGACTGACCCATATATCGAAATTGGATGGTGTGTGGCAGTGACTATCATCTTGCTTGCCACTTTCGTAAGGAAGGGCGAATGGGTATGGAGCAAAACTGAAACAGGAGTGCTTCTCACCTGTCTTGCTTCTGTGGCCATCTGGCTCAGCAGTAAAGTGGTGATAGTGGCTCTACTCGGTTATGTTACAGCCGCTGTCATCTCGGTGATTCCTCAAGCTCGAGACTATTTGAAAAATCCTAAAGTTGCGAGGAAGAGTGCTTGGATCTGGCAAGTCAGCGCCGTGGCAATTTTGTTCTCTATCGTTGCCAAGCTCGTCAAAGGCGAGTTTGGAGCAAAGGACATTCTCGTTTACGTCGCACTACTTGGTCTCAATGCAGTTATGACGTATTTATGCCTTCGAACACCAAACAAACAAGGAGAAAGAGTATGATGTCAATTAGACCTGTGCCGAATGAACGTGGTCGCAAGTGGTTCACGCTTCTCGGAAGCGTTGTCGGTCACAAGTGGATCGACAAGAGAAACTTCGTCACGAAGTTTCTCGCCAAGAAGTTTCCTTCCGTCAAGATGTTTCAGGAAGGCATTCATCTGATGGTGGAAGTTGAGATCGATGAGGGGTCCTATACGGAAGCGGGGCAGAAACTCAAGGTTCCGACGATTGATGGCTGGGGTGGCAACATCCTGAGGCAATCATCGTTTGAAATCCTGCCGAGTGAATTACCTCGATACCAAATCGGG
>JAYTYR010000099.1:0-3831 GCA_043742265.1 bacterium
GTGGTATAAATTATGGAGAAAGTTTTGAAGGGTGCGCTATGCGAGAACTAAAAGAAGAAGCGGGTATAAGTAAGATAGAAAAAATAATAGAGCTCGGAGCGCCGATAAAGTCATATTATTATAATGCCAATAAAAATAGTAACAGAGAAAGTCTTGGTTATAATTATCTAGCATATGTAGACTCAGAACAAGAAATAAAATTTGCCCACGAAGAACATGAGAAGTTTGAGGTGGGTTGGGTAAGTTATGAAGATTTATACAAGTCTATATCTGGCACTGCTGGAGGGGTTGAGCATTGGGTAGAGGCTTTAGAGCGGGCAAAATTCTGCATAGACAAAAATGTGAACTTATTCAAGCGTGAGACTAATACCATGCCACAATGGGCAGGGAGTAGCTGGTATTGGCTTAGATTTTTAGATCCGCACAACGATAACTTTTTGATAGATAAAGAAATAGAAAAGAAATGGCCACAGGTGGACGTATACGTGGGAGGTGATCATGCTACAAGGCACCTTATATACGCCAGATTTTGGCATAAATTTTTATATGATATCGGAGTAGTGTCTCATATAGAACCTTTTAAAAGATTAGAATTCCTCGGGTTTATACTTGCTCCAGATGGTAGTAAGATGAGTAAAAGTAAGGGCAATACTATCAATCCTGACGATATAGTCGCTGAGTATGGGGCTGATACATTTAGAATATACGAAATGTTCATGGCTCCATTTGAGGCTACGGCTGTATGGAATACTAGCAGTATACGTGGCGTCAAAAAGTTTTTAGAAAGAGTGGAGAAAATGCATAATAATTTTAACACGAAACAAGAAAACAAAGTAGTTAAGAGTGACAATAGAGCAGATAATAAAAGTGATAATGTCGTTTTAAATCAAACAATTAAAAAGGTTGGTGAAGATATAGAAAGCTTTAAATTTAATACCGCAGTGTCACAAATGATGATCTGTCTAAACTATTTTGAAGATATAATAGC
This sequence comes from bacterium, assembly GCA_043742265.1. Classification (GTDB taxonomy): domain Bacteria; phylum Patescibacteriota; class Minisyncoccia; order Phycocordibacterales; family UBA5272; genus JAMIGE01. The sequence continues at coordinate 989 of JAYTYR010000099.1, forward strand.
GAAAGGAGAAATCATTACAAAAGATGATTATGACAAATTTATGATTATACTTGCGCCATTTGCGCCTACGCTATGCTCTGAATATTTAAAGCAAGATTGGCCAGAGTACAATGAGAATAAATTGCAGTCTAGCTCTGTCAGAATAGCTTTACAAATCAATGGTAAAATGCGCGGCACTTTTGAGATGCCAATAGATACGAATGAGGACGATATAAAAAGTATAATAAAAGAAAACGAAATATATAAGAAGTATGTAATAGATAGCGGTGGTAGAATAGTAGAGCCAAAGAAAATAATAATAGTCAAAAATAAAATAGTTAACATAGTATTATAGTTATATTTATCAAAATTTGTGGAGGATTTTGGTGAAAGGTTGGTGTTCTGTGATATACTGTGTATATGTCATTTACTATCAAGCAAGGTCGCTTCGAGGGACCTTATAATAAGCTTTTAGAGCTAATAGAAAATCGTAAACTTTCCATAAATGAAATGTCTTTATCTATTATCACCGATGAATACGTTGCCTATATAAAGACCATAGAAGACCAGACAAGTTTTCCTTCTGGCGGATTGGTTGATAACAAGAATGATATATCTCAATTCATCGTCGTAGCGGCGACACTTATGCTGATAAAAGCGAAAAGTTTGTTACCAAGTATGGAGTATAGCAGAGAAGAGGCTGTAGAAGTAGCAAATCTAGAGCATAAGCTGGCACTTTATAAAGTGTTGATGTATACTAGCAAAGCATTTAAAAGCGCTTGGAGTAATATAAAAGTAACGTCCGGTAAAAGCAGAATGAAAATCGATGAAATAGTATTCGCCCCTGGTAATGTGAAGAGCATCACTTTACAATCCGTCTCCATTCTCACGATAGTCAAGCTACCACATTTAGAACGTCTACGTCAAGTTGCTGTCGCTCAAACGATCAAAATAGAACATGTAATTGACAACATACTTTCTCATATGAGAGAAAATCATATCATAAATTACAATTTAAATAAAATTTTTAATTTTAAAAATATATTTACTAATCTTTTTCAAAAACATATAGATAATAAACAAGCCTTAACTACAAAAGGACAGAATATTAACTTAATAAAACAAAACAAAGAAGATCGTGATATATATCAAATAGTTAGCTTCCTTGCTGTGTTGGACATGATTAGGAATGGTTTGATAGAAGTAGAGCAAAAAGAAACTAATGGAGAGATAAGTTTAGGCCTTGTGGAAAAGCCTTAAAAAACTATATTATATATGCTATAATGGTGATATGACTACAGAGCAAAAGATATTCGTAACCATGTTTATACTTGGAGACTCTGCTACTTATAAAGAGATATCAGATTATACAAAATTAACTATTGATAATATAAAAAGCTCTTTAGAAAAAATAAAAATACTGGCGGCACCTCTCGGTATAGATATAATAGGTATAAATGAAAAAGAAGACAAAACTTCTGGAGAAGGTGTACATTTGATGACTGTCATGGATGCTAAAGAGATAGTCACAGCTATCAAAAAGAAAGAAGTAGACGGTGACCTCACTCCGGCAGCTCTACAAGTAATGACTGTTATCGGGTATATGCCTGGGTGTACTCGTAGCGATGTCTCATATATAAGAGGCGCCCAGTCCAGTGCGTCAATTAGGAATCTGATCACGAGAGGACTGGTGTACAGGAAAGGAGAAGAGTGCTGGATCACCAACGAAGCATTGTCACATCTAGGTGTGTCACATAATAGTGAATTACCAGAGTATGAGAGGCTCAACAGAGAATTTACCGAAAAGTTAAAAGAAAGTTTATCTTATGAGTGAACAAAAAACTAGGAAAGAAAAGAAAATTAATAAAAGTTAAAAAATAAGATGACCAAAAAGCTCGATACGATACATATACATGGACTTAATTTGATAATAATTTTTACTTTGGCCATATTGATATTGATAGATAAAAGAGATGTGCTAATGCCTAGCATCTCAGCTGTGACTATCAAGGATCCTAAATATAACAGTAACTACATAACCTTAAAAAATGATACAGACGAGAGTAGGGCAGGTCTAAATATTAAAATAAATGTAGATGCTAAAAAGTTAGAAAATAAAATAGTAGGTATCTCTGCTATTATCTATGACCCAACTGATAACGTGGCTATATGGTCGCAAGCATCTACGCGTGCCTCGTCCCTAGCTAGTCTTACTAAAGTCATGACAGCGTATGTGTATAAAAAGCATTGCGACAAAGAGTTACACTTTGCTGATCTGATCTGGTCGCCTAATGATGCAATGCAATACATGCTAATCGAATCATCAAATGAGATGGCCAATGCTTTATCCAAACAATGTGTTAGTACTGATGACTTTGTCAGTATGATGAACAAAGAAGCCGAAGATTTAAAGCTTAATTTAAAATATACCAACCCTTCAGGATTAGACAGCCCTGGCACTATCGGTGGCAGAGGAGACGCCATGTCAATAGCCCAATTTTTATATATTGTGTCTAGTAAATACCCAGATATATTTGATGCTACTACACACGATTATAGCAAAGTAGAGGCTACAGATAGCAGTGGTAAAGTATATATCAATGCTATCAACACCAACAAACACATAGGCACAATCGGAGGTGCTAGGATGTCCAAAACTGGACTCACTGATTATGCAGGAGGTAACTTGGGTATAGTGTATGATGTGTATCTGGGACGGCCACTAGTGATGATAGTACTGGGGTCTACTAAAGAGGGCCGTTTCAAAGATATAGAAATCATGCGCGATAGCATAACAATCAAGCATTAATAACTAACAAAATAAACATGACCAGTCTATCTATTATCAAAATATTACTTCCTCT
>JAYTYR010000100.1:0-1094 GCA_043742265.1 bacterium
ATGACTTTAAAAGAAAACCCACTTGTGAATATGAGTACCTATCTCAGATAATTGATGTTGTTAGAGAAGTATTTTCAATGCAATTAATTGTAAAAACTATTTGACAATCAATAGGTATCTGCTATGATACTTAAATCAACTCAATATCAAGGAGGATATGATGAAAATAACCACCAACGGATGGACCAAAGAATCAATAGTAGAATTACTAAACACAAGTGACCGAGCAGTAGTCAGAGCAGTGGTGGCTATCTACAAAATGCAAACAGAAGATGAAAAATCTCAAGGTGTAACTACCCACCACAATAGTGTAGGGTTTAGTAGTACTGATGCTGAATTTCTAACTGGCATTGCTAAATCAGCTCTCGAATATGATGGGCTGACTACTAAACAGCTAGAAATTACCCGCAAAAAAATCAAAAAGTATTGGAAGCAGTTGCTTAATTTGGCTGCATCCAGCACAGTACCTCATCGAAATCAATATGAAAGGTTAAGTAATGGCTAACCCTCACAGTAACACTCCGCTAGAAGTTTGGGAGTTAAAAGAAAGAATTAAAGAATTAGAAGATGTGCTTCTGAAATTAGTAAGTGCTTGTGTTGACAGTGACCTTTATGATGTCAATTATGATGACACTGATAACGAGCATATTGTTTTGAGTGCCGCTATCATTACACTTAGTAAAAACCCTGAAATAGATATAGCCCCATACTAATGCAATTAATTGCACTATTTATTTGACAGTCATAAACTATATAGCTACGATAAGTATATATCTTAATAAAACTTTATTAGGAAATTTCAAGGAGTGAAAAAAATGACAACTATCAATCAGCAAGTGATTAAAGAAATGCAAGAACTTAAAAAATTGGGAGTTAGTATCCCAGTTAAAGCTTTTAAATTAGCTACTCAAGACCTATCTGAATATGACAATTTGTCAGTAAGTCGGATAGTTGATTTATTACGTGACTTAGCCTAGGGTGTTAAGAATGATTACTAAAACTCAAGAAATGCTTACCCACTTACATGCAAATCAGCATAAAGAGGCTCTGCGTATAGCTAAGACTTTTAGAATTGGCTTTACGCTAGCAGAAGC
>JAYTYR010000101.1:0-1275 GCA_043742265.1 bacterium
CGGTCTCCGCGTTGAAGAGCTTGATCGACTGAACCCCCCGCAGCGACTCCAGAAAGTGGCTGGAACGCTTGGCCTCGAATACGATGGCTTCTTCGGTCGCGTCGCGGAGCGGCCGGAAAAAGGCCCAGCGCAACAGGGCGTAGGCGGCGACGCTGGCCAGCGCGATGGCCGTCAGTTTTGCTGCTATACCTGTATTGGGGAGTGTGGGTAAATGGGGGAAGGTGGCAAAAGCTGCTTCTTGGTTAGCTAAAGGAGAGAGGACAAGCGTGTATATAGGGTATGTTGATGGTGTGGCAAAGTATGTTGGAATCACTAAAGACATAGCGCGAAGAACTGAGCAGTGGGCAGGAAAATATAGAATTGAAGAAATAGCATCAGGCTTAAGTAGAAATCAAGCTAGATCTATTGAGCAGAATATCATACAGGCACAAGGGTCTAACTTTAATAATAAAATAAATAGTATAAGTAGCAATCGTGAAATATATCAAGCAGCCATAGACTGGGGTCAAAATTATATTAAAAATAATAGTCTCAGCAATTGGCTTAATCCTTAAATTTATGATAGATAATACAAAAAATACAAATTTAGAATTTATTAAAGTCTCTAGGAAAAAACCAGAAGTAGGTGATATATTTGCCTTTAAGAATAAGTACTTGGGTTGGATTTATGGAAGAGTTATAAAGATGGGTGGGCCAATGGGTGATCATGACTCTAATTTCTTAGTGTATATATATAATAATTTTAGTAAAGATTTAGAATTACATCCAAAACTTAATAAAAATGATTTATTAATACCACCTTATTTTATAAATAGACTAGGTTGGCTTAAAGGATATTTTCAGACTATATCTAAAATTACCTTAGATAAAGAAGATATACTGGATTATCACAGTTTTATCAAGTTGCCAGTCAGTCACAATCTTGGTTATGTGGATGAGTATGGAAATAAAACAGAAAAAATAAATAAAGAATCAGAGTCTTATGCTATGGGTAATTATATAACTTTAGATATGGACATATCAAAGAAATTTAACTTACCATCTGATATAAAATAAAACTTGTATGTTTAATATCTTTAAAAATAAAAATAATAAAGATTTATCATCACTCACTAAAAAATGGACAGTATGTAAGGCAAAAAAAGCAAGTAACTTAGGGGGTAGCTTAATGGATACAAAACTTGACTTTTATACACAAATTAAGATATAATTACAACATATTTGGGGTTACCCACTGAAGCTCGAAAGAGCTGACGATTTTTAAAAAATGTTGTA
>JAYTYR010000102.1:0-1753 GCA_043742265.1 bacterium
ATACTATCCATGTACTCTATCATGGACATATTCCTTCCTATCTCTTCTACCCCCCCGAGGTGGAGGATGCGGATGTCGCCAGGAGCGAGAGCGGGTATAGTGTGTCCTCCACCGATAGTAGCTCCAGCACCGATACGATTAGCGATTGGCCTGTCACTACCTATACGATTGATACCTGATCTGGCACCTCTGGATGCATTTCTACTGCTGTCCGTACTAGAGCTCTCAGAGCTACTGTATGGTGGTCTATCGCCAGCTCTAATACTATCATATGATGGTACCTTGTGTGTGTTCGCTCTACCCGCGGCAGTAGTATATGATCGTGGTCCACTAGCCAGTATGGTACTCTCTGTATTGGTTTCTACAGGTTTATAATTATTAGCCTTGCTATATATTATTTTAGTTTTGTTATTTTTCATATATTTTTTGTATGTATACTTTCTATTTGAAAGTGCGTTATATCGTTATGATTACAGGTATTATTACTGGCTTTTTGGCAGTCTTTTGATTAAGGAATTTAGAAATTATTTCTGATAATTCACTTTTTAAAATGTCAACATCAAAGCTGTTACCCTTAGATAAATAGTCCTCTATAGTCTTCTTGCATAGTCCTCTCGCTTGGAACAGTAGCTCTTGAGACTCTTTAAGATATACAAAGCCTCTAGAGATAATGTCTGGAGACTTCTTTAGTGTATGTGTATGACTATCTATAATACCAATAATTACAAACATACCATCCTCTCCTAGCATCTGTCTATCGCGTAGCACTACATCTTGGACTTTACCGACAGAGGTGCCGTCGACGACTAGTAAATCGTTAGGAGCGCGCTCTGCTAATGATACTATCTCTGTACCATTTTTCCTTATTTCTATTATCATACCATTGTCAGGAATTATAATATGATCCTTGGCTAATCCTAGAGACTCGCGCGCTATATCAGAATGCACCCGCAACATATAATGATATCCATGTACAGGTATAAAGAATTTAGGTCTTATATGTTGATGTATCCACTTTAACTCTTCACAGTTGGCGTGTCCTGATGAGTGTACATCGCTGGTTTTATAGTGTATGATATGAGCTCCTTGACGAGAAAGATTATCCTTTAGCCCTTGCGCGGACTTTTCATTACCAGGTACTACTGAGCTGCTCATAAGTATCGTATCATTTTTAGTAAGTCTGATGAATTTGTGTGTTTTGTTACCTATGCGTCCCAAGGCTGCGAACTCCTCACCTTGAGCACCTGTCGCTAGTATAGCCAACTTGTTATCCGGGTATTGGACTATGTCCTCTATCGGTATCATTGTTTCTGGTTTTATGTTGAGTAATCCAGCGAGCTTGGCTACTTCTACATTAGTTTTCATGCTACGACCTTCTACTACCACTTTTTTGCCGTATCTTTCGGCTGTTTCTATCATCATTAGCATGCGTTCTACTTGAGAAGAGAAAGACGAAATGATAAGTCTGCCTTTTACATCTTTGATAATCCTGTCTATATTTTCATAGACTATACGATCAGAAATAGAAAAGCCTGGATTTTCACAATTAGTAGAGTCGCTCATCATTAGTAGTATATTGGATTTTTCAAATGTAGAAAAGCTTTTTATCTCTCGTTCTGTGGGTATACCATGGTCATGATCCAGACGCAGATCTCCCGTATGCACTATCTCCCCATGCGGTGTCTCTACTATCACCCCCATAGAGTCAGGTATAGCATGAGATACTCCAAAGAACCTCACTTTCAAATCTCCT
>JAYTYR010000103.1:0-1441 GCA_043742265.1 bacterium
CATTCGCATGAAATTTAGCATAGACTTCAAAAACATCCAAAGCATTAGCTGTGTTATTTTTTACCGAAATACCAATTTCATGGGATGACTCTACTAACATGGTAGCAATAATATCCGTAGTAGCCACTGCGACAGGTATTGCTAGTTTATCAAAATTCATTTTTTTACTCCTTACGATTTGAGGTAAGTCTATATTAGTTTTTACTACCGTTTAAGCACATCGTTTAATTACTAATTAGCTTGTGTTACTTTGATAGAGAGTCTATCAAAAAATATATTTAATTAGGGGGTATTACATAGCTTAAAATAATAAAAACATATTTCCTTTTCCTACTACTATAGATAAAAGGTCATTACTTACAGCATACGCATTTATTTTAGTTACTTCTGGGCCATAAACATTACTTACAGCATACGCATTTATTTTAGTTACTTCCATTATGTATCTGCCCTAAAACCGTAGTTGACTCCTGCTGCTGCTAATTGACTGTAAGTAAATACTAAGCCTGTGTTGGGGTTGGTAGCAAAAACAGATTGTATTGGTTTTAATCCAACCGCAGGTACAATTCCCGTTCCAAAATAGTCTGTAGCCGCAATTCGAATATTCGGAGTAAATGTCGTCAGTCCCCCCCCTGATTGACCTCGTGCTGCAATAACAACTGCTTCAATATAGGGGGGAGTTCCTATACGAGAGCTATTAAAAGCGAATTGCCCAATCTGCCCATTTGTGGTTGACGAAATCAAGGTGGTATCACTTAAAGTAGATTCACTAACGTCAGTGTAGCTCCCCGACCATGCGTAAGTATTGCCATTAGCAGTAGGCTCAAGCGTAACTAAACCCATCCCTCTTGTATCTGTCGTAGCACAGATTATTTCTGATATATAACCATTCCCACTATTACTTAGTCCTTGGGTGATAAAAGAGTCTAAATTTGTAATACTATCAGTAGTTAAATCTCCTGTGTATGTCATAATTAAAGTGCTAGACGAACCATCCGCATTAGCCCTGTATACATTTACAGTACCTGTACCACCAAAACTAATAACCTGCACATCGTATTTATAAATTACTGAAGTGGTAAATGTGCCAGATTCTGTGGCTAAAGTAGTTATAGTTCCTACCGCATTAATTTTACCAATAGCTAGTTTGCTAGTGGTTCCTGAAGCCATTAAAGCTAATCTTTTAATACCGCCCTTACCTAGGCCTAACAAAAATAATCCTGAAGTTGTGGAAGAGATAAGTGTACTAAATCGACAAGTCATCCACAATGACGTCACCACACTTGGAAAGTTCAACTTAGCAAACGAGGTTAAATTATTTGGAAAAGACGCAACATAAATTTCAATATACTGCCTTGCCTGGCTTCTTTTGTTACCTGTTTGTGTTCCCGCAGTTATACTTAAATTAGCACCATTTACTCTATCAAAATCACTATCTTCT
>JAYTYR010000104.1:0-4448 GCA_043742265.1 bacterium
CGAGGATATACAGAGATGACAGTACATAATACTTCATATATACCTTTACGTCTCAATGTCGCTGGAGTAGTGCCAATTATCTTTGCTATTTCACTTCTGACTATGCCACAAATGGCAGCACAAGTATTTTCCCTGTCATCTAATCCAGCCTTGCAGTCTATAGCACAAAGCATAGCTACAGTATTACAAAATCAATGGCTATACGGTATTATTTATTTCACTTTGGTATTTGTCTTTACTTATTTCTACACCTTTGTTACCTTTGATCCAGTACGCACTGCGGACAATTTACAAAAGCAAGGTGCCTTTATCCCAGGACAGCGTCCAGGTGAAGCTACTAGTACATATATATACTATGTACTATCACGCATCACTATGGTAGGGGCGCTTTTTCTCGGTACTATAGCGATACTACCTATTATACTTCAAGGCATCACTGGATTTAATGCTGTACAAATCGGAGGCACTTCTATATTGATCGCGGTGTCAGTAGCATTGGATCTCATGAAGAAAATAGATGCACATTTAGCGATGTCAGAGTACTAGTGGCTTTATAAAATTGTGCTACAATGTATATATGATCAAAGATAAAATGAAGCAGTTTTATATAATGATTGGTAAGTCTGGTAGTGGTAAAGGTACCCAAGCTAAGATACTCAAAGATTATTTATTAAAAGATGGTCACTCAGAAGTGATCCATGTCACTACTGGAGGTGCACTTCGTGACTTTGTACATAATGATAAAAGCTTGTCATCAAATATAATGGAAAAGATAATGTCACAGGGCAAATCTCTACCGGACTTTATTGCGATTTGGAACTGGTATAACATTTTTATTAAAAATATAAAAGGTGAAGAGACTATGATACTCGATGGTGCACCTCGTAAAATTAGTGAAGCAAAAATATTGGATGAGGCTGTTACATATTATGGATATGATGATGTCACCGTCATCTATATAGATGTTAGTGACACTTGGGCGATAGATAGACTGATGGACCGTGGACGGTCAGATGACAGTGATATAATAAAAGTTAAAAATAAAATGGAGTGGTTTGCTGCTGACGTACTAGGCGTAATAGATTGGTATAAAAATTATAATAAAAAAGTAAGATTCATACGTGTAAATGGAGAGAATGATGTAGATGAAGTCTTTGCTTCTATACAAAAAAGATTAAATGGTAAACAAATTTAATTTTTCTAAAATAAATTTTATGAGTACAAACAGGATCACAATCAAAACCGAACAGGATATAAAAAATCTACGAGAGAGCGGACATATATTAGCCGAAGCCCTGCGAGCTGCAGTGTCACAAGTAAGTCCTGGTGTGACTACGAATATGTTGGATGATACTGCGTATGACTATATTGTCAGCCATATTGCTGCCGTACCAGCCTTTCTCAATTATCAACCGTATGGTGCTGACTATCCTTTCCCAGCTACTTTATGCATAAGTGTCAATAATGCCATAGTGCATGGCATACCTGACGAGTACGTTTTGCGGGTCGGTGATATAGTGAGTCTAGATGGTGGGGTAAAGTATAAAGGTATGATCAGCGACGCCGCAGTATCAGTCATAGTAAAAGAAAATGGGTGTGTCACTATACAAGATATTTTAAATAAAATTAAAACAGGAGAAGAAAATAATAAAAAAATTTCAGATGTTTTAGATGAAAAAGAAAAACTTTTATATGTTACTTATAAGTCAATGATGGCTGGTATACATGCGGCACGTACAGGACGGCACGTAGAGCATGTATCCAGAGCGATAGCCAAAGAAATACCTAATGCCTATGGGGTAATAAAGATATTCACTGGGCATGGTGTAGGGTATCATGTACATGAAGAGCCGTATGTACCAAATTATCTCGATGGGGTGAAGGGACCGATAATGAAAAGTGGACTAGTACTGGCCATAGAGCCCATGGTCACTCTCGGTACTGATGAGGTGGACTTTCTCCCAGACGGCTATACAGCAGTTACCGCTGATGGCTCTCTAGCTGCCCATTTTGAACATACTATAGTAGTGACAGAGCAAGGAGGGGAGATATTGACGATATAGGCCTATGCATGATACAATGAATTTAAATCGCCCGAGAGGGCGTTTTAATCTAAACGTCTAATATAAAATCGTATGTCAATTAAAAGTTATTATAAAGAAGTAGCAAACGAAATGAAAAAGGTAGTATGGCCTTCTAGGTCTCATACTATTGTGGCGACTGTGGTGGTAATACTTATATCTGTATTTATGTCTATGTATTTATTTATGGCGGATGAACTGTTTAAATTTTTATTAGCAATTATAATAAAAAAATAATTAATATATTAAAATAATATGGCTAAACAAATAGAATCAATAGATAGGAGATGGTATGCTATACACACATATAGCGGCTACGAAAATGCAGTTTTAAAAAACTTGAAACAGAGAGTAGAGAGTTTAGGTATGGAGAACAAAATCTTTAATGTCGTAGTCCCAGTAGAAAAGAAAATCAAAGTCAAAAATGGCAAGAGGGTCGAAGTCGAAGAGAAAGTATATCCAGGATATGTGCTAGTAGAAATGACAGTGGATGATAACAGCTGGTATGTAGTTAGGAATACACCACGTGTGACAGGATTTGTGGGTGCCGGCACTATACCGGTGCCACTATCCGAAGCGGAGGTGAATTTCTTCCTTAATAAAGCCGCCCCTGAGAATCCAGAGCATGAGATGGCTGTGACTATCGGTGAGATAATACGTATATCTGACGGGCCTTTTAAGGATTTTGAAGGCAAAGTAAATGAAATAGACAAAGCTAGAGGTAAATTAAAGGTGCTGGTAAACATGTTTGGTAGAGAGACTTCAGTAGAGCTCGACTTCTTACAAATTAAAAAAATGTAAACATAATTTATATAAAGTTGATAAAAAATCAATTTTATGATATATTAGATAAATAAATAAATTTATGGCAGAAAAGAAAGTAACAAAGTTCGTCAAGGTGCAGATCGAGGCCGCCAAAGCAGCGCCCGCTCCACCACTTGGGCCCGCCCTCGGTCAAGCTGGCGTCAATATCGGTGACTTTACAAAGAAATTCAACGAAGCGACCAAAGACATGAAAGGCAGATTATCCGTAAAGATATATGCGTATGAAGACAGGACTTATGATTTCGTAATCAAAACCCCCACCACCACCTCCTTACTCAAAGAGGCTGCAGGTATAAAATCAGGTAGTGCAAAAAATGCTCTCACCAAAGTAGCCAAGCTATCAAAAGATAAATTGAGAGCCGTAGCAGAGCAAAAATTGCCAGATCTTACAGCTAATACTATAGAAGAAGCAATGAAGATAGTAGCGGGATCCGCTAGATCTATGGGTATAGAAATTGTCGACTAGATAATATAATAAATACAAAACTATAAACGCTAGAGCTACCACCAAGTGGTAGCTCTAGCGTTTATAATTTGGAGAGTATAATTTTGATTATTGATATATGTGCTAGTGGAGAAAGATATAGAATTAATTCCGTATTTATTACTAGGACTAATATTAGTGTCAGATCTATGTTGACAGATTTGGAAGCTAGACCACATCATGTAGATGATATCTTAGAAAAAGATGTAATATATCTGATCAAGATAAAAGAAGAATTAAATTTAAACAACAATATATTTGGATCATGTAATCCCAAATCTTCTACTGGTCGTCATGATTTACATGTGAGGATAATCGCAGATGGAGTAGGTAGATATGATACTATACCCGCAAATTATAAAGGTGAATTATGGGCTATGATAATACCTAGATCACATCCTGTGATTATGCCTATAGATTTACCTATTACTCAAGTTAAATTTAATATAGAATTAGCATATTTAAATGAAAGTGAAATTAAAGATGAGTGGTCAAAGACTAATCTTTTATATCATTTAGATGAAAGACCTTATGATTATGAATCATTTAAAATGAAAGATGGAGATGGTACTATACTATTAACAATAGACTTATCTACTGATATTATAGGATATAAAGCGACAGGCACACGTAGAATTTTAAATCTAGAATCTATGAATAATAGTGTAGACTCAAATGAGTATTATAATCCTATATACAAAAATGGTAATTCAATTTTGTTAAAGAAAGATAACTTTTATATATTATCAACCAAACAGGCTGCCAAGATACCACCACATTTGACTTCAGAAATGGTAGATATGGATTCTAGGATTGGTGAATTCCGTTCACATTATGCTGGCTTTTTTGATCCTGGTTGGGGATATGGTATAGATGATAGAGGAGTAGGTAGACCGTATACACTTGAAGTCAGACCTTACGAAGACATTATGATAAGCGATGGTCAGCCAATAGGTAAAATCAAATTTGAATATATGTCAGAAATACCAGAAAAGCATTATGATGAAAGAGCTTCAAATTATCTGAAACAGTCAGGTCCAAAGCTAGCCAAGCAGTTT
>JAYTYR010000105.1:0-1491 GCA_043742265.1 bacterium
CCCCATTCCAAGCTTTCGGTGGTACCTTCCTCCTACACTCTACGAGTTGCGGCGGACCTGAAGCACACAGTTTATTATTTATTTGTGTGTTTTTTTATGGTAACGATACAATTTTCAAAAGAAAACTATATTTATTGATCAGATACGGTTATCAGTTGAACAGTATATTGACTCGAGAAGGAGAGTGAAGCTATTGAATTCGTCACAAATTCTTGATTTGTATGGGATGAAACAACTTCACTTTCTCCTGAAGGAGACGAATATAAAAATATTAGAAGTGAAAAAATGGATCTTTATAAAAATGATTGATATAACTTCTCATTTAAACTTGAGTACCCAAATTTTTTTTGAGCTGGAATCTGAAGTATTAACCGTTATACCAATATCTGTACTTTTATAAAAGTACTTTGACACAAATACGAAACCATAGTTCCAATCAATTGGAACTGAGCAAAAGGGTCTCAAATAGGAAGCAAATCATGTTTAGATAAAATTTCTGAAGAAAATAAAAATGATATCCATATAGAGGAGGATTTATCATTAATTTTTAAGAACCGAAATCTCTCTATTGTATCAAATCCAGATATTATTACGGTTCCATGGGACCAACATGATACCATCAATAAAAAATACTACTATTCAAAAGTTGCTAACAATCTTTTCTTCAAGGCTGGGCACATAACGTATATATACAATCTGAACTATTGGTTTATATTTATTGCAGTCATTGAGGCAGTGATTGCCATGATTGCTGGATCTTTTTGGCCACAAGAAAATACAAAGTATGTATATTGATACTGAATATTACCTTCTATATGGTTTTTCTTGATAATTTCACAATCAATCCTAAGAACAGATCTCCTTTCCTCAGGCTTCTATATCAAGAAGAAATGATGGGGGGAAGTACATCAAGTATTTCAAAATGAGTCATTCTGTATCGGTGATATTTTTGATATGCCGGGATCGGTAGTAGATAACCCCCTCACCAATGCAAGGTGAGAAATAGATGCAATTCTACAAGTATACTTTCGGTTTACAACTCAAGAAAAGCATCCAGTCACACATTTTGAACCTATAGATCTATATCGTGCAAAGACAAGATTTGATAGAGTGTCAGAACTCATGGATATAGAAATATTCCCAACTCAGTTCATGCGTGAGAACTTCCAATACTTGGAAAAATTGGAAGATATTTGAATATTTTACTGAATAAATGTGTGTATTCAGTATGATGAATATCCCGATAAAACTCTAACCTATAACATAGATAGGTATATTTATTAATAAATTGTCTGGCTCATTATGAAAACAGTTATTTGTGTCGATAAAGATAAAAATACATATGAAGTACCCATCTCTGACCTCACTTGGAGGCCTTCTGTATATGCAGTTATCATCACGAACGTAGTATCAGAAGACGAACTCCCGAAGAAATAATACTTGCAAATAGAGAGAAATCCTTATACTAAAATTAGTTAAAAGCGATCGAGC
>JAYTYR010000106.1:0-1223 GCA_043742265.1 bacterium
AAATAGACTATAATTCTATTCACGTTCATTGAAAACTAAATCCCACAGATATAGAGTTTGTTATCCAGAAATTATATTTTATAACGTCTGGGGTCACTCTAATATTATGTGGACTTGTGTAGCTTAATAATTGGAGCGGTCTAAAAATTAAGTTGTGTGTTAATTTCCTAATAGGAAATTAAGAGCATAGGGTGGATACCTTGGATCAAGGAAGCGATGAAGGACGTGGTCAAACTGCGATAAGTGTCGGTAAGGTGTTTAACAACCGTTATACCCGGCAATCTCCGAATGAGGAAACTCTATTAGAGTAAAGTCTAATAACTGTAGCTGAAGAGCGCAGAGCATACCCGGCGAATTGAAACATCTTAGTAGCTGGAGGAAAAGAAACTAATAAGTATTCCGCAAGTAGCGGCGAGCGAAAACGGAACAGTCCAAACCAACATGCTTGCATGATTGGGGTTGTAGGGCAAAGGCGTAGTTTACTAGATAAGTTACAAAATTTAATGATAGAAGAATGTTCTGGAAAGAACACCCATAGAAGGTGATAGGCCTGTAATCGAAATCATTAAATCTTATTTGCTTTTGTACCTGAGTATTTCAAGACACGAATAGCTTGGAAGAATCCGGGAGAACTAACTCCTAAGACTAAATATTCCTTGATACCGATAGTGAACTAGTACCGTGAGGGAAAGGTGAAAAGAACCCCGGAAGGGGAGTGAAATAGATTTGAAACCCTATGTTTACAAAGAGTAGAAGAGGCCTCGCAAGAGTGTCCTCGACTGCGTGCCTATTGAAGAATGAGCCAACGAGTTATACTGTGCAGCAGGCTAAGTAGAATAAAGCTACGGAGCCAATAGCGAAAGCGAGTGTGAATAGCGCGAAATTATTGTTGTATGGTATAGACCCGAAACCTGATGAGCTACCCATGAGCAGGGTGAAGTTTATCGAAAGATAAATGGAGGCCCGAACCGTTAGGTTGTACGACTCCTTCGGATGACTTGTGGGTTGGAGTGAAAAGCTAATCGAATTAGGTAATAGCTGGTTCTCTCCGAAATAGTTTTAGGACTAGCGTTATGTGTTCCTCTTGGAGGTAGAGCACTGGAAGGTTTTGACTAGTAGAAATACGGCAACGCCTATCAAACTCCGAATGCCAAGAATTAATAACATAGCAGTAAGACCACGGGGGCGAAGCTCCGTCGGTCAAAAGGGAAACAGCCCAGATC
>JAYTYR010000107.1:0-1778 GCA_043742265.1 bacterium
AGGAGATTTGAAAGTGAGGTTCTTTGGAGTATCTCATGCTATACCTGACTCTATGGGGGTGATAGTAGAGACACCGCATGGGGAGATAGTGCATACGGGGCGGCTACATCTAAACAGCGGCAGCGCAGTGATAAACAACGATGATATAAGCACATTTAAAGAGTTTGAAAAAAATAAAACACTTTTACTAATGAGTGGCTCTGCATACTCTGAAACTGAAGGCTTTTCTATATCTATGTCTGATATAGAAAGTGAATTATATAATATAGTAAAAAGAGCAGAGGGGCGTATTTTCTTTAACGCCTACTCTACTCAAATAGAGAAAATTGCATTACTTTTTAATATTGCAAACGATTTAGGGAAGAAAATACTTATAGAAAATAAAACTTTTAAGAAAAATATATTATCAGCTGTGGAGGTGTCAGTAATAGCGCAGAGCTCTTATGATAAAGCTTATTTATCTTTGGACTCTATGACATCTGCGTCTGATGCTGTATCCAATGATGACATATTAAACAAAAACTTGATAATACTCACCAGTGCCGAGGACAATCATGAATTTTCTACCCTTATACGCATCTCATCTGGATCACATAAAGCTCTCGCCCTGAATGAGACCGATACTGTGGTGATGGGGAATACACAAGTGATGGGAAGTGAGAGAAAAGTACAAAATCTCAAGGACAAGCTCTCTCGTCTCGGTGCTCATGTAGTACATATGAGGACTAGCGATTATAACACCGCTGGGTACGCTTATGCTGGCGAGCTTTCATATATACATAGAAAGGTGCAGCCGAGATATTTCGTACCAATACATGGATATCATTATATGTTACGTGTACATGGTGACTTGGCTCGTAAAGGCCTAGCGATAGATGAGTCTTGTGTCATAGTGCCAGAGACGGGTACTATTATAGAGATACGTGATAGTGGTACAAAGATGGTAGCTCTCAAAGATAAAGCGCCTAGCGACATGGTTGTCGTCGACGGCACCTCTGTCGGTAAAGTCCAAGATGTAGTGCTACGTGATAGACAGATGCTCGGAGAGGATGGTATGTTTGTAGTTATTGGTATTATAGATAGTCATACACATACACTGAAGAAGTCACCGGACATTATCTCTAGAGGCTTTGTATATCTTAAAGAGTCTCAAGAGTTACTGTTCCAAGCGAGAGGACTATGCAAGAAAACTATAGAGGACTATTTAGAAAGACATCGCACTTATGATATAGACGAGCTACGGGCCGAGGTTTCGGATGTTATTTCTAAATTTCTTGGACAGAAAACTGCAAAGAAGCCTTCTATTATACCAGTAGTAATATCAATCTAATACTTCTCCACTGGTAATATCAATCTAATACTTCTCCACTGGTAATATCAATCTAATTTTCTCCACTGGTAATATCAATCTAATTTTCTCCACTTTTTTAATTTATTAAAAATAAAAAATAATTTAGCTATGCTATAATATAAACATATGTCAGATAAAAATAGGCAATGGTATAAAAAGAAATTGTTGATCATCAGTCTAGCTATTACTTTCTTTTATACTTTGCATTTAGCTTTACCCATATATATACTTTCTGATTATTTATCAGTATATATGAATGCAAAATATATAAGTGTGGTCTTTGCTTTGTCTGGTCTGCTCTCTATTTACTTGATCAATAGTTATAATAAATTCCTCCTTCAATATCATAATTATAAAACTACTATAGGCCTTATAGTCGCTGACATATTGGCCATCGTCATGATGTCTATAGTTAATAGTCCAGTGT
>JAYTYR010000108.1:0-4633 GCA_043742265.1 bacterium
CATACATAATAAATATATGAAGATGAAAATATCACTATCACAAGAGCCAATAATTTATTTATTTTAAAATCGATCAAAAGCTTTATCATCTATACATTATAGCAAAGAAATAGATATATTAAAATAGTATCTTTTTCTCACCCCAACAGTCAAGACTTGACATTTATTATTATTTATGATAAGGTATAAACATATGCAAAATATTATAACAAAATCAATATTGACCCTGTTTGTGTATGTCGCTATCAGTGTCTCAGCACATGCTTTAGAGCTAGACACCGAGTTCGACGTATTAGAAGCGCCCAAAGTATACGTTACGGCGCCAACACATATAGAGATGTCACACTTTGAGAATGAGGAGCTTAATACCAACACTTTATCTTGGGACGCTATAGATAGCGATGACATCATATTTTATGAGATTTATCGCAAAGATATTACAAACTCAAAAGATGCGAATGACTTCATTCTTATAGATATGGTGCGTGAGTCTAGCTTTACAGATTGGGATGTAACAGATAATGTATATGAGTATAAAGTCATAACAGTAAATGCTTATGGTTCTCATTCTGAACCTAGTGATACCGCTCGCTAAATATCAAATGTTGAAAATAACAAAAGAGGACTTGCGTCCTCTTTTGTTATTTTTATAAACCTGCTTCTAGTATGCCTTTCCACGTGTCAGCACGTGTAGATTCATTTTCAGAGGCTGAGAATGGCATCTGATTGATGGTGAAAACTCCATCGGTAAATGTAGCAGCATCAGAGTCCCATGACTCATTTTCTCCTGTAATTACTATTTTCTTTAACTTTGCAGTCAAGGCATCCTTGCCCATAGCATCTGCACATACTCCTGCCAGGGCAGTTTTAAGTGGAGCAAAATATAAACCAGCCCAAAACTCAGACACCGTCTGAGCAGAATCCTCATCAGTGAAATTATAAAACGTGTCCCATGCCACCTCGATAGCGACCGAATCTCCTACTATCACCTTCACTTCAGCTTCCCAACCATTGTAAAAGCTAGTTTTAAAAGCTTCTTGTATCCTTCTTTGATTTAAATTTAATGCCATATATATTTGTTATACTATTACTAATACATAGTATTATACCACCACACCAAAACATTGCAAGCCTTAGAGTTACCCAACACACAATAGAGCTGAAATGACTCACGATTCCAATGCAAAAGAAGCCCAAAGTTTCCTTTGGTCTCCATAAGGAAAGCAATACTTTACATCTTGATCGCTCTACCACTTTTAAAAAGATATATAGTCCAGAGATAAAAGAGTAGTGCAAAAGCTGATGCTAATAACAAGCTAGTATATATAGCTATGTCAGATACCCCTAAAAATCCATAACGAAAACCATTAACCATATAAAGTATAGGATTGACTAATGATACCTCTTGCCAAAAAGTACTGAGCATATTCACACTGTAAAAGACTCCACCCAAATAAGTAAGTGGCGTAAGTATAAATGTAATCACAATAGTAGTATGATCAAAATTGCGAGCATAAATAGCATTGACGAGACCAGCAAGCGAAAAAACTACACTAGTAACAATCATAAAGAAAATTATAGCCCATATATGTACTATATATATATGCGTAAAGAATAGGGATTCTAACAGTATCAAAAGTCCAGTTAGGACGCCCCTCAGTACTCCACCCGACACAAAGCCAGCTATCATGACTGAGTATGATACGGGTGCGACGATGAGCTCTTCTAGGCTTTTCATAAATTTTGCCCCATAAAAAGACGAGACTACATTCATATATGAGCTAGTAATCACTGCCATCATCACTAGTCCTGGCACTATGTATTGCATATACGTGTGGTCGCCAATGTTTGCGACTTGTGCACCGATGAATTTACCAAATATCAAAAAGTAAAGAGACGTCGTGATGATAGAAGGAAGAAATGTCTGTGGCCACACGCGAAACATCCTGATTATTTCTCTCCTCACTATAGTTTGAAAAGCTATCCATTGTGTATGGGCTTTAATTTGTGTTATTTTCATGTATCAATTTTAAATATGTCTTTTCTAATTTTTGATTATCATGCTTGGCTAGTATTTCTGACATAATGCCCTTTTCTATTATTTTACCATCTTTGATAAAAGCCACTTTATTACATAGATGCTCAGCCTCTTCTAAATAGTGAGTGGTGAGTATGATAGTAGTACCGGACTCGTTTAATCCCTTGAGATACTTCCACATATGCTGTCTGATCTCTACATCCACTCCTGCTGTAGGCTCATCCAGTATGAGCAGACGTGGGTGATGTACTAGCGCGCGCGCGATCATGAGGCGTCTCTTCATACCACCTGACAGCTTCATAGCTTGCACATCGCGTTTGTCATATAGGTCGAGCGCCTTTAGTATCTCCATGCTCCTTGTCCTCGCTATATGCATAGCTATACCGTAGTATCCAGCTTGAGTGACTAGTATGTCTATCACCTTTTCAAATATAGAAAAGTTGAACTCTTGTGGCACTATACCTACCGATAATTTGGCATCTATATACTCTTTTACATTATCTTTATCAAAGATTTTGATCTCGCCATCAGTGATATCGACTAGTCCGACAATGCAATTTATTAGTGTAGACTTGCCCGCACCATTCGGTCCCAACAAAGCAAAAAAGTCTCCTCTCTGTATGTCCAGACAGACATCATCGAGTGCAACTTTACCACCATCGTATATTTTAGTTAAACTTTGCACGCTTAGTGCTAGACTATCTATCTCCATGTTTGTTTACCACGCAAAGTGAGCAAAGGCTTTGTTGGCTTCGGCCATGCGATGTGTGTCTTCGCGCTTCTTTACGGCATTACCTTCACCTTTGGCGGCGGCGATTAGCTCGTCTCCTAACTTTTTGTACATTGGCGCACCCTTCTTGCTTTTGGCAGCAGTGAGTATCCAACGCAATGCCAACATGAAGCGTCGCTCGGTGCGCACCTCTCTCGGCACCTGATAATTCGCTCCACCGATACGGCGGCTACGTACCTCGATATTTGGGCTAGTGTTCATCACTGCAGTACGAAATATCTCTAATCCTTCAGTCTTCTCTTTCTCTTTGATATAGTCAAAAGCATCATATACTATAGCTCTAGCGATATTCTTCTTGCCACTTTCCATTACATAATTAATAAGTTTCTCTATTTCGGTGGATTCATGCCTTAGATCTGGCTTCACCATATTCCTATTTTTAACTGGTCGTCTCATGTTTTTATTGAAATATACTATTTAATATATTTAATTTTATATATGTATTTTCTTCCCGCAAGCTCGGTACTACATATAGATTATTTATAATGCTTGATATTTGATAACAGGCCGACTACTTCTTTGCAGTTGGCTTACTTGCTTTTGGCATCTTTGCTCCGTAGAGTGAGCGAGCCTGGCGGCGAGCATCTACTCCTGTCGCGTCTAGACGACCACGCACGATATGGTAACGCACACCGGCGAGATCTTTCACACGTCCACCACGTATCATCACTACTGAATGCTCTTGTAGTTTGTGTTTCTCTCCTGGTATATAGGCTGTGACCTGGTCTCCGTTGGTGAGACGTACACGAGCGATTTTACGTAGAGCGGAGTTAGGTTTCTTTGGTGTAGTAGTGGTGACCTTGGTACACACTCCACGTTTAAAAGGTGAATTATAATAATTAGGTTTGTTAAGTATAGCGTTCCAACCTTTACTCATAGTCACAGATCTAGATCTGCGAGCAACTTTACTTCTGGGGCTTTTAACTAATTGACTGATTGTGGGCATATTTACTGTGTCACGCCGTAGCTTCATGCATAGGCTGATGATTAAACTATCATACTATATTTTTAACATAAATGCAAATTTAATTTGGTCTCCATTTACGTGACCATATAAGCTAATCCACTACATCTCTCAAAATATCATGACGCGAGTCATATATATAGGCCTTTTTCGTATAGATAATAATAAAGTCACCCTCTTCTATATTTTTATAAAAAGCATTTTGAACACGTAAAGCTTCTATATTGTTAATCCTTATGATTTTCTTTGGGTCTTCTTTGGGTAAAATTATATGGCTGCGCACTCTATCTATCACATCTGCATTCTCCAGTCTATCTATTGACCATTTTTTATACCAAACATTTATAAAATAAATCAACACACATATAACAAAAAAACTTAGAATATTCAAAATCATCTTTGACCAAATTATCCTTTTCCTTTTTTTCCCATTCATTATTATCATTATACAATAAAAAAGGAAAAGGTGTATGTGCAAAAGGTGGGTAAGCCTCAACATAGTGCGCTATGCCTTTTTAAACCCAAAGCTCCCTTATATATCAAGCTTTTTAGATAATGTCTTTTCTATTGACAAATCTCTTTCTCTCTGCTATACTTCAACATGTGCTGGAGGCTATGTCAAGCTACAGTAGCGTACACGTTTCTTAACCCTGCGACCTAGGTCGCAAATCAGCCCAAGGAGGGCATATGGAATCTCAAGAGTACAAATGTGGCACTGGCGTCACCCGCACAGACGTGCCTTGCAAAGCAGGTGTGTTGCGGTATGACCACACCGTCATCACCTTCAAAGGTGAGAGCGCTAAGTGGCTCGCCACCACTGGCACGCCAGCTTTTATCACGA
>JAYTYR010000109.1:0-1480 GCA_043742265.1 bacterium
GAGCAAGTATCCTATCTGAAATTGCAGAACAACAAAGGGTCACTCTCGCAAAAAATCTCTCCGCTCAAAATATCAAAAATCTCTCTGTCTAACTATGACCCAAACTACTAAAATATCCCTCAAAAAAACAAACATTTCGTGGATCTGAGAGATTCCTGAGGATTGGGAAGTGAGAAAATTGAAGTATGTATCCAATACAAGAGTAAGTAATGTTGATAAAAAAAGCGAAGATGAAAATTCAGTTCTTTTGTGTAACTACACTGATGTTTATAAGAATGATAATATCGAAGAAAGTATGGATTTTATGGTTGCTACAGCAACATTGCAACAGATTAAAAACTTTAAATTAAAAGAAGGCGATATTATTTTCACGAAAGACTCTGAAACAGCAGATGATATAGGAGTTCCAGCTTATGTAAATCTAAAAAATAATGAGAATGTAGTTTGTGGTTATCATCTTGCGATTTCTACACCAAACGATGGGATTTTAATTGGAAAATATCTTCATAATCTATTTCGATCTAAATTTCTGAGATCATATTTTGAAGTGAATTGTAATTGAGTTACTCGTTTTTGACTTGATATATATTCAATCATAAATGCACCAATTATTCTCCCACCTCTCTCCACCCAACTCTCCATCGCCCACTTTCTCGATGAGAAAACTTGAAAAATATCAAAACTTATACACAATAAGAAAGAGCTCATCGATCTCCTCCGCGAGCAAAAACAATCCATCATCCATCGTGCTGTCACGAAAGGGATCGATCCAGATACGAAGATGAAAGACAGTGGAATCCCATGGATCTGAGAGATTCCTGAGGAATGGGAAGTAGTAAAATTGAAGTACTTAGGAAGAATACGAAGCGGAGATGGTATTAAAAATACACAGATAAAACCAGAGTGAGATTATGAAGTTTATTGATGAAATGGATTTATGTGATATACAGATGCTTATAATGTTTCTGATATGTCTATCATCATTGGTCGTGTAGGTGCAAAATGTTGAAATGTTCGACTAATAAATGACCCGAAATGGATTTCTGATAATGCATTGATATTTAGCTTATTTAATCCAGATAACTATACTTTCTTAAGTCTGTTATTAGAAATAATGAACCTTAATACACTTTCTGTTTCAAATGCTCAACCACTTATTACAGGAACAGTAGTAGTGAACCAGTTTATTCCACTTCCAGAAGTAAATATACAAAATAAAATTTTTGAATTTCTTAAACAAGAAACCTCTCAGATCGACTCCGCCATCTCCAAAATAGAAAAAGAAATCACACTCATCGAGGAGTATCGTACGAGTCTCATCTATCAGGCAGTGACAGGCAAGATCAGTATATCATAACTCTACTCTCATATGAACCGAGACCTTACCAACTCTAGCATCGATCGTGCAAACATCCTCAATAATACCTATGCTCTCGAGAAAATCCAAGAGCATATCGGTATTATGGGAATACTTTTTGAG
>JAYTYR010000110.1:0-3382 GCA_043742265.1 bacterium
ATTGAATAAAAAATAAGATAAAAAGTATATGATAATCAATAGATTAAGTATAAGTAAGATATACAACGGAGTGTAATAATAATATGAAGATTAGTATCCCCCCGTCCCATTTTATGCCATATATATTTGTTTTAAAAAATAGAATTATCTATCAAGGTAGTAAAGGTATCTGATGATTGTTGGTGCACAACAACCTTGTTTTCTGCCGTGGATTGGGTATTGGCATAAATTAGCTACAGTAGATAAGTTTGTATCTATGGCTCATTCTCAATACTCTAAAGGTGAATTTTTTAATAGGGTAAAAATTCGTGATGGCAGTTGGCTAACCGTTCCTGTTTCTTACAGATTTGGAAACCCTATATCTGATGTTGTAGCATTAGATACCACTCATATGATTAATAAAATTTCTGAAATATATAAATCAGATTTTTATTACTATAGGCTTACTAATATTTTAGATATATTAAACGAGACTAAACCACGATTGTTAGTTGACCTTAACAGAGAACTTGAAAATGAAATTTTTAGTATATTAAAAATAACACCTGATATATTGACAGCCGTGGCAGGTGTTGGAAATTCTGCACAAGATAGGCTTTGGTCTATGCTCAGTAATACAGTACCCAAGATGACACACTATTATTCTGGAGGTGGGGGTATGGAGTATATGAAACCCCCGTACCCAGTACCTGTTAAATTTCAAATAGTGGAGTCTGAGTGTAAACTCCCTATTATTGATATACTAACTACCCAAATATCCCCCCTTGATTATATTTTAGACAACTGTTATTGGAGTAATTATGGAATTTAAAGATTTAGATTGTGGGGCTTTTATAGTTACCTTACAGTCTCATTATGATGCTAGGGGGAGTTTAGTTGAAATGTACAATAAACAACTACGTGAAAAGTGTGGTTTATTAGTGCAATCTAACTTATTAAAATCAGGTCCTGATATTTTAAGGGGAATGCATGTACAGAAAAATGTTGAGGACCAGCAGGCAAAATATGTTGTTTGTATTGAAGGCGCGGTTAGAGATGTGTTTATAGATTTAAGAAGAGACTCTAAGACTTATTTGAAATCGTACTCTGTAGACTTAAACCCCCTCTCAAGTAAAACTAATTTGCCTAATTCCGTTTACGTACCTGCTGGTTTTTGTCATGGGATACTAACCCTAGGAGAAGGTTCTTTAGTAATGTATATGGCATCCCCAGACTATGTACAAGGCGAAGAATTATGCCTTCACTGGTCTGACCCTAGTGTGAACTCACTATGGGGGGTAAATAATCCTGTTATCTCTATTAAAGACAGTATGGGTCTACCCCTAGACCAGTTATTATTAAAAATGGAGACCACATGAGTTACTTTGAGCAGCACTTAAAAGATAAAAAGGTATCTAACTATCCTAAGAATTTGATTAACTATTTGACTAATAGATTTAATATTAAAGGGGTTTTAGTTGATATTGGATGTGGCTTAGGAGGGTACACTAGAGAATTTGTTAAACACCCAAACTTGACTGTTGTAGCTTTAGACATAGAACAAGCAAATATAGAGGGGGCTACCTTTATAGCTACTGACTTAATGAAAAATATACCCCCAGTATTAGTGGTTAATAAAGCAGATGTTATTTTTAGTAAATCTGTTATCGAGCACTTAACTAACTGTTCGGGATTCTTTTCTCAATGTAAGTTTATAGCTAAAAAAAATGCTTTATTAATAGTTATAGTGCCTGATTGGGAAAGTGGGTATAAATCGTTTTATAACGATTACACCCATGTTCGCCCTTATACCCTGACTTCTTTGTATGAAGTTGTTCCAAAAAAAGAGTGGAAAAACATAAATGTTGAAAAATTATGGCAAGTTCCTTTTGCTTGGAGGTACCCAAGATTATTTTATATGTTTAGATGGGTAAGATTTTTTATCACTAATAAAGATTTGAAAAATAGGATGACAGTAGCTTCACTATTATTAACGGCGGAAAGAGCAGATGCAATTTTCTAAACCTAGTATTACAGAGTATGAAATAGAAGCAGTAAGTTCTTGTATAAGGGAAGGTCACCTTTCTACAGGAGTAAAGTCCCAAGAGTTTGAAGAAACATTTAAAACTATGTTTGGGTACCAGTATACTGCTTCTGTAAATAGTGGCACTTCAGCTTTATCCTTAGCTTTGATTGCTTTGGGGGTTGGGCAGGGTGATGAAGTTATCACTTCTGCATATGGTATATCCTGCACTGTTAATGCCATTATTAGTACAGGGGCTAAACCAGTTTTTGCTGATATTGACCGTAATACGTACAACATTAAACCCGAATGTATTGTTGAAAAAATAAATAATAAGACAAAGGCAATACTGCCCACTTCTTTGTTTGGCGTGCCTTGTGATATACCAGCTATAAAAAAAATTACCTCGCTGCCTATTATTGAAGATTCTATAGAATGTTTAGGTAGTATTCGTAATAATGAATATATAGGTTCTGATGTAGATGTTGCAGTCTTTGGTTTTTATCCAAATAAGCAGATAACAACTTGCCAAGGGGGTATGGTAGTTTCAAATAATAGGCCAGACCTTGTGGATAAAATTAGAAAATTGTCTCGTCATGGGTACGGGAATACCCCTACGTTATGGAACCCCTCATATGGATTTAATTTAAGACTGCCTGACCCATTAGCAGCTATGGGTATTGTTCAACTAAACCGTATGTGGGATATCCAAAAAACACTCAGTAATGTGGTAGATTTATATGATGAGTTTTTTTATCAATACAGAACTCAGTTAAGAGAATGGGAGGGGACTAGCAGTACTAATTTTATTTATGGTATTGAGGTACCATATGGATTAGATAAAAGAAAATTTGAAAAAGATATGTCTTTGCTAGGAGTACCTGTTAGACCCTACTTTAATGATATAAGTAAAATGTCTCATTGTTACAGTCATGAAATATACCCCGTAACTCAAGAAGTATCAGCAAGAACAGTAGCTTTACCATTTCATTGTGAGATAACTAAAGAAGATGTTTATATGGTAGCCCAAGCTTACGAAAATGTAATTCAATCCTCACTACTATCTAGAAGAAAATTATGAAAGCATTATTCTTGTCCCCACACCCCGATGATGTTGAAATAGCCTTGGGAGGTTTGATTCATCGCTACCACCAAGAGGGTGTGGAAGTACATATTGCCTTGTTTAATGGAGAAGGAGACCTTCATATGGTCCACTCAGGTAATACAGTGACTTATGCTACTAGACTGTTAGAACAAAGTGCTGCAATTAGTTGCATAGCTCCTGATGCCCACCTTCATTTGCTAAACCTTGCTGCGGCTAGTACCTTTGATAGCATACCTTTAGGTATTGGCGTGGGAGCACTAGACAATCTGTTGTCT
>JAYTYR010000111.1:0-1035 GCA_043742265.1 bacterium
CTTTAGTTTCCGCTAATTGGGGGTAGTTTGCATGGCATGGCCAAAGACGATACAAGAGCTTATCAGAACACAGGAAAGACCTTTGACCATGCCAACTACAGTTTATCAAACAGCCCTTCTCATTTGCCAACTTTGCCGCACATTACCCATCGGAACTAATTTAGGAATCGTTTACCTGCTTTGGACTATAATTACAGGGAAATTACTTAACAGTCGAGGAAGTCTCTTCCCCGCTCTCAAAGAAGCAGGATTTTCAGATAAACAAACAAGACAATCAGAAGCATCTCTACGAGAAGGAAAATTTGACATAGATAGACTTCTTTATGAACACAATAAAATTATAAAATCACATGATAAATCAAAACAGATTTCAATAAATGGATACACACCATTATTGTTAGATTGGGTAGGATTTTACAGACCTGATCTCAAAGGATGTACAAGCAAGCACTTTCAAAGTGCAGCAGGTAAAGCGTTACCCGCTATAGAATTGGGAATGATCGCAAGACCATATCAAGTGGAATATGAATCTCTCTGTAAAGGGATTGAAACCAAAAAGATTAGAAAATTTCCTATCCTTATCGGAATAGTTCGAGGAGGAAATACGGTAGAACTGCTCCAAGAGGGGGTCAAAAAAATGCGAGCCAGTGATGTTCTGATCGTAGACCGCCAGGTGAAAGTAACTCACCTTCATCAAGCGGGTGTGAAACGCTTTGTTGTACGTGGTGCTGTAGATATGACGGCACTGACTCAGCAAAATGCTCCCTATTGTGGTCATGGCCCCCGGCCTAAAAAGGGAAGTATTGTCCGTCCTCTACCTCGTCACTACAAGGGTAAGCTTATTGAAGCGACTGCTCCCACTTCTGAGGAGACTTTTGTCTTTCAAGGCCGTGATTTAAAAGTTCAGTATTTCAAAAACCTTGTTGTTAAAGGTTGCCCTCTGGTTTTCCATGTGGTTGTTATTCATGATCCTAAATATAAAAAGCCCTGGGTTCTCGTGACAGATTTAGCAGATCCTGGTGAAGTTATTTTTCA